>JAWWPV010000769.1:0-4648 GCA_033854775.1 Trebonia sp. | reverse complement strand
CGGCGAGCTTGCGCACCGCCTCGACCGTCTCGAACTCCCGCTCGTGCCAGTACCGGTCCTGGTACATCGGCCCGGCGTTGCCGAGCGTGAACCGGCTGCCCTCCGGCGGGGCCGCGGTCTGGTTGTGCTTCCCCGACAGCAGCCCGCCCGCGATCGGGTTGTAGGAGATCACGCCGACGCCGTCCTCGGCGCAGAACGGCAGCATCTCCCGCTCGATCTGGCGGAACAGCAGGTTGTAGCGCGGCTGGACCGAGTCGAACCTGGCGAGCCGCAGCGTCTCCGACCGCCCGATCGCGCGCACCATCTGGTAGGTCAGGAAGTTCGAGCAGCCGATGTACCGGACCTTGCCGGAGTGCACGAGGTCATCGAGAGCGCCCAGCGTCTCGTCGATCGGCGTGGTCTGGTCGTACCCGTGGAGCTGGTACAGGTCGATGTAGTCGGTCTGCAACCGCCGCAGCGACCCTTCCACGGCGGACATGATGTGCTTGCGGGAGTTCCCGCCGTCCATCGGCGACGGCCCCATCGGCACGAAGCACTTGGTCGCGAGGATGAACCGGTCCCGCTTGCCGGCCATCCACCGCCCGATGATCTCCTCGGTCCGCCCCCGCGTGGAGAAATCCCCGCCGAGGGGATAGGCGTCGGAGGTGTCGAAGAAGTCCACCCCGCCCTCGGCGGCCTTGTCCATCACGGCGAACCCGGTCGCCTCGTCACTCTGGAGCCCAAACGTCATCGTCCCCAGGCAGAGCCGCGAAACCTTCAGCCCGCTCCGCCCCAGCCTCACGTGTTCCATACCCAGGACGCTACTCCCGCCCGTCCCGCCCGGCCATCCGCGCCCACCCAGAAAGCCGCTAGCCCGCCGCCCGGACGGCCACAACCCCGCCCGGATGCCCGCCCCGGTCATTGGCTATACCAGCAATGACCTGGCTCAGTACACGACGATGATCTTGCCTCCGGCCGGCGCCTGACCGGAGGGGTTTGTGCGCGTCACGATCAGCCCGGCGCTTGTGTGCTTGCCCGTCACCGTGAATCCGAGGCTCTCGAGCACCTGCGTCGCTTTGGGGAAGCGCAGGCCTACCACGTCAGGGACCGCCACGGCGGCCGGCGTGCTTGACGCCGACGCGCTCGGCGTGGGGCTGGCCGTGGGACTGGCCGTGGGGGTGGCCTTCGGCGATGCGGAGCGGGAACTCGCGGTGGACGGGGCCGGGGGAGCTTGCCAGGGAGAGGGAGCGGGAGCCCGCCGGGGAGGCGGAGGGGGACGCGGAGTCCGGCGGCACAGCGGCGGCGGCGCTTGACCGGGACGCGGACGCGGAAGTAGCCGGGGCAGGCGCGGCCGCGGCATGGCTGGCTGGCGGAGGCGTTACGTTGCTGTGCGCCGCGAGGCCGGAGGCCTGCGGTGAGGCGCTGAGCTGCCACGCGGTGATCGACCCCGCGAGCAGCAGGAGCACCACGGCGCCGATGGCCGAGATGACGCGACCTGAACGCCACGAGCGGCCGACGGTCGTTCGCGCGGCCGCCGGCCGCGGCACGGCAGTGGTCGACGGTTCTTCGCTGGCCACACCAATGACCAGATCCAGCTCGGGCTGCCCGTAGTCGGGCTGAAACAGAAGGGGCCCGCCGGGGACGGGCGCGACGCCCGGGACGGGCGCAGCGAACTGCCCGCCGGAGAGCAACTGGGCGCATTCGCCCGCGGTGGGCCGGATGGCGGGGTCGGCGGCGAGCATCGCCATCACCGGGTCGGCGAGCCAGGCGGGCGCGTCGGTGATGTCGCGCAGGTCGGGGACCGGGTCATCGCGCATCGCCGCGACCACGTAGTCAGTGGCGTCGGGAAACGCCCGCGGCAGCCTGCCGGAGATGAGGCGGTAGAGGACGCAGCCGGCCGACCAGATGTCGTTGCTGAAGGTCGGCGGCTCGGCGCGCCATCGCTCTGGGGCCACGTAGGCGAACGTGCCGACGAGAACCCCGGCGGTCGTGAGCGTCGTCCCGCCGACCGCCGTGGCGAGGCCGAAGTCGGTGACCTTAACCTGACCGCTTTCGCACAGGAACAGGTTGCTCGGCTTGATGTCCCGGTGGAGCACGCCCTTACCGTGGGCGTACGCGAGGGCACGGCAGACATCCCGCCCGATCCCAGCGATGCGCTCGGCCCCCCCGCCGGGAAGTGCCTTTTCCAGGTCGCGCCCCCTGAGGTACTCCATCACCATGAAGGGTGCGTCGTCGTAGGTTCCCGTTGTATAGACGGTCACGATATTCGGGTGGTCCATCATGGCGGCGAATCGCATCTCGCGTTCGAACCGCGCGACGTCGCCCTCGTTCGGCAGCATGTGCTGGTGCATGATCTTTATCGCCACGGGCCGGTCGGCCAGCTGCTCGTCGTTCGCCAGCCAGACTTCCCCCATTCCCCCTGAGCCGATGCGCCTGATCAGCTCATACCGCTCACCGAATTCGGCCACGGTCACCCCCTCTATTCCTGCCGCCCCACCGCAGGCCCGGTATACCAGAATAGTGTTAAAATCCCGACCGGTTAGCTAAAGCAATTGTCGTGGGTTTATGTCGGCATGCCGCGAGCGGTAATATCAGGTTATGTTTGAGAAGGTTTGGACTCTTGGAAAAGGTCGGCCAAGCAACGGGAAGCCGGTGACGGGCAAGAGGAAGCCGAACTCGTTCGGAAGCATCCAGGGCGGTACCGGGGGCGGACCGTCAGCGGCCGAGTGCCCCCGCCGCGCGCGAGCGTAGCTTCGTGCCGCCGATGTCCGCCTTCTGCCCCTCGCGGTACCCGTCGCCGTAGCCGCCGCCGGAGTACGTGACGCGCGTCTTCCGCAGCCGGGGGTAGGCGGCCGCGACCTGCCGCCGTACCACCAGCGACCGGTCCGCGAGCACCAGCGCCGCCGACTGCCCGGCCCCGGCGGCCCCCGCGTCCGCCCCGCCCTCGGACGCCGACGCCACCGCCGCCTCCTCGGCGGCGCGGACCCGCGTCACCACGGCCGTGCAGTAGCCGAGCATCCACGAGCGCCGCCACGCCCGCGCCTCGCTGCCGTACCCGGGCACCGCCTGCTTGGCGAGGGCCCGCGCCATCTGCACGAGCAGCGAGGTGAACAAGATGTCCGCCCGTTCCAGGTCGGAGGTGTAGCCGAAGACATGCAGCCGCGTCCCCTGATCGGACCGTGTCTGCACGCACTGGCAGCGCAGCGCCATCGCGAGGCCGGCCAGGAGATGGCGCTTGACGTCGCCCCACGGGTTGACCAGGGTGAACACCCGGTCAGCCGGCTTGTCGGTCTCCGGGCGCAGCGCGCCGAGCAGTGCCCGGTCGATGCCGTAGCGGGCCATCAACTCGGCGGCCTTGGCGGTCAGCGCCTCGGCCTCGGCCGGCGAGCAGCCCTCGTCCTCGGCCTTGGCGAGCAGCTTGCGCACCCGGTCAAGCAGATCAGCGTCCACTGAGGCCCTCCTGTTCATAGCCGGGGATGCGAATCACCCCCGGAGTCCCCCCGTAGGGGAGGTGATCGGCCCAGTGCAGAATGCTAACCACTAGATGCGACATTCCGGGGTCCGCACGCCCCATACCGAGTCACCCCGCGCGGTCACCGGGGGTACGGGGGTCGCCCCCAGGGAGGGAACAGCATGGCCGTTCAGATCTCGCCCAGCATCCTGTCCGCCGACTTCGCCCGGCTCGCCGATGAGGCGAAGGCCGTCGAGGAAGCAGCCGACTGGCTCCACGTCGACGTGATGGACAACCACTTCGTCCCGAACCTCACCATCGGCCTGCCGGTCGTCCAGGCGCTGCTCAAGCATGCGGCGCTGCCCATCGACTGCCACCTGATGATCGACGACCCCGACCGGCACGCCCTCGCTTACGCGGAGGCCGGGGCGGGCAGCGTCACCATCCACGCGGAAGCCGCGAAGGCCCCGGTGCGCACGCTGCGGGCCATCAGGGGCGCCGGGGCGCGCTGCGGCCTCGGCATCAACCCGGGCACCGCCATCGAGCCCTACGCAGACCTGCTCGACGAGGTCGACATGGTGCTGCTGATGACGGTGGAGCCCGGCTTCGGCGGCCAGAAGTTCCTTGACATGGTGCTGCCCAAGATCCGCCGCACCCGCGCCATGCTGACCGCCAGGAACGATTGGCAAAGGCCAGCGGGACGCGAGGTCTGGATCCAGGTCGACGGCGGCGTGTCGGATGAGACGATCGAGCGGTGCGCCGAGGCGGGCGCGGACGTGTTCGTCGCCGGGTCGGCCGTCTACGGTGCGCAGGACCCGGCGCGCGCCGCGCGTGACCTGCGTGCGCAGGCCGAGCGAGCGACGGCGCGGGCCGCCTGGCGGTTATCTCCCTGGGGACGACCCCCGTACCCCCCAATGCGCGGGGCGTCTTCGTTTCCCCGCGCTCGCCGCGGGCCTAGCCGAGCCCGAGCAGCACCGTCACCGCCTGACCGCCCGGCTGCACCGTCAGCTTGGTGTCGAGCGAGAGGAGCCCGGAAACGGTGATCGCCACCGTCACGCTGCCGCCCGCGCTCAGGGTCCCGGATCCCGGCGCCACGATCAGCTCGCCGAGCAGGCTAGCGGGCTCAGCGATCGACCAGGAGACGGGGCCGCCGCTGGCGGTCAGCGTCAGGGTTCCGCCGAGCAGGGGACTGAGCAGCACCGTCGTCGGCGACACGGA
>JAWWPV010000768.1:0-3035 GCA_033854775.1 Trebonia sp. | reverse complement strand
CGCCGATCTCGGCCTGGGTCAGGTTCCCGTAGAAGCGCATGACCAGGATGCGCTGCTCGCGCTCGGGGAGCTCGTCCCAGTGGGTGGACACGGCCTCCATGTCGAGCGCGTGTTCCATCTCGGCGTCATCGTCGCCGAGAACGTCGCTGAGCTGCGCCGGGTCATCGCGGTCGGAGAGCGGCGCGTCCAGCGAGTAGGCAGTGAAGACCATGTCGGCCTGCCTGGCCTCGAGCAGGTCGGCGCCGCTGCAGCCGAGCCGTTCCGTGAGCTCCTCGTCGTTGGGCTGCCTGCCGAGCGTGTGGGTGAGTTCCTCGGTCGCCTTGCGCAGCTCCAGCAGCAGCTCCTGGGCGGAGCGCCGGACGTGGACCTGCCACCGCTTGTCGCGGAAGTGCCGCTTGACCTCGCCGCTGATGCAGGGGGCCGCGTAGGCGGACAGGCTGCTGCCGAACGCCGGGTCGAAGTTGTTGATCGCCTTGAGCAGGCCAACGTAGCCGACCTGCATCAGGTCCTCGACAGGTTCCGGGCTGCCCCGGTACTGCCTGACGCACGAGCGGACCAGCCGCTCGTAGCGCTTCACCAGGATCTCGCACGCCACCGCGCGCTCGTGGCTGTCTCGAGGCAGCGCCCGGAAGCGGACGAGCAGTTCGTCGTCGGAAAGCCGGTCAAATTCGGCACGGCAGCTGAGGGCTGGCGCGGAGGACGTTGCCTTCGTCATGGTCATCTCCGGGGTCTGGGGAATGCCGGACGGAGGCAGTTGTGCCCGTACAGAGAGACCTAAACTCGATCACATGTGACCTCCATCACATTCGTCTTTCGGGCATGGCCTCGCTTTTCGGGCATCAGCGCTCGCTATCAGCCTGCGACCGCGAACTCGCGGTGCCAGAACCGGAGCTGGCGGCAGCGCGCGATGAACTCCGCCGCCGGGTGCTCGCTGAGGCTGATGAACCCGTCGTCATCCTCGGCCGGGTCCATGGGCAGCCCCGCGGCCTCGAACAGCACGGCCGCGCCGCTGGTGTACCCGATGAACTTGCAGTGCGCGACTGCGTCGGTCACGAAGTCCCTGGCCGGCGGCCGTGCCGCCAGGGCCCGCGCGCCACCGGGCGCGGCGAGGATAGCAACGGCGTCGTACAGCACGGACGGCGCGCCGTCGATCTGCCGGTCGGCGCGAACCCGGGTGCCATCACTGATGTCCACCCCGTCGACGGCCGGCGCGATGACCTCCGTCGTGACGCCTTCGGCCGCCGCGGCCGCGCGCAGTGCCGCCAGGGTCTCCGCGTCCGCCCCGTTGGTAACCAGCACGCCGAGCTTGCGCCCCACCAGCTGGCCCTGGCCGCTCTGTCCGTTCTGGCCGCGGCCGAGGATGCTCAGCGCCGGGGACGCTGGCAGGTCATGGCGCGGCCGGCGGGCCGGCTCGGCCGGGGCGGGCAGCGCGGGCAGGCCGAGGCCCTCGGCGACGTTCGCGGCGAGTTCCTCGTCCACGTTGCGCAGCCCCGCCACCATCCGGGTCCTGATCTCTTCCCGTTCGCACTTGCTGAGCTCGAACGTGAACGCCTCGGCGATGTGCTTGCGCTCGACCTCGGTCTGGCTGATGTAGAACTGGCGCGCCTGGCTGTAGTGGTCGGCGAAGCTCTCCGGGCGCAGCCGGCGCTTGGACCCGCCGCTTCGCCCCTCCTCCGGGTAGCTGCGGTAGCCCCCGGCGGGGTCCTCGCGCGGGCCGCCCTCGGCGGACGGCCACGAGTTCGGCTCGTAGTTCGCCCGGGTGACCGGGTTGCTCATGGCCATGTGGCCGTCCTGCTGAAAATGTGCAAACGGGCACTTCGGCGCGTTCACCGGGAGCTGCGTGAAGTTGGGGCTGCCGAGCCGCTTGAGCTGCGTGTCCAGGTACGAGAAGTTCCGCCCTTGCAGCAGCGGGTCGTTCGTGAAGTCGATGCCGGGCACCACGTTCTGCGTGCAGAACGCCACCTGCTCCGTCTCGGCGAAGAAGTTGTCCACCACGCGGTCGAGGACCAGCCGGCCGACGGGCCGCACCGGCACCTGCTCCTCTGGGATGAGCTTCGTGGGATCGAGCACGTCGAACTCGAACTGGTCGGCGAAGTCGTCGTCGAACAGCTGCAGGCCGAGCTCCCACTCCGGGTAATCACCCTGCTGTATGGCGTCCCACAGGTCCCGCCGGTGGAAGTCGGGATCGGCCCCGTTGATCTTCACCGCCTCGTTCCAGACCACGGACTGCAGGCCGCGGGCCGGCTTCCAGTGGAACTTCACGTAGGTCGAGCGGCCCGCCTCGTTGACGAGGCGGAAGGTGTGCACGCCGAACCCTTCCATGAAGCGGAACGACCGGGGAATGGCCCGGTCCGACATGATCCACATGAGCATGTGCGTGGACTCGGGCATGAGCGACGCGAAGTCCCAGAAGTTGTCGTGCGCCGTCTGCGCCTGCGGGAAGCCCCGGTCGGGCTCCTGCTTGGCCGCGTGGATGAGATCAGGGAACTTGATCGCGTCCTGGATGAAGAACACCGGGATGTTGTTGCCGACCAGGTCCCAGTTGCCCTCGCGGGAGTAGAACTTGGTCGCGAACCCGCGCACGTCCCGCGCCAGGTCACCGGAGCCCTTGTTGCCCGCGACGGTGGAGAACCGGACGAAGACCGGTGTCCGCAGGCCCGCCTCGCTGAAGACGTCGGCCCTGGTGATGTCGGTGAGCGGCGCGTAGTTCTCGAAGTAGCCGTGGGCGCCGTAGCCGCGGGCGTGGACCACCCGCTCGGGGATCCGCTCGTGGTCGAAGTGGAAGATCTTCTCCCGGAAGTGGAAGTCCTCGATCAGGCCCGGCCCGCGGTCCCCCGCCCGCAGCGTGTTCTGGTCGTCGCTCACCGGCACGCCCTGCGCGGTGGTGAGCCGGGCCGTCCCGTCGCCGGCCCGCTGGTGGGTCTCGCCCCCGTGTGCCTGGTGCACCTGCTGGTCGCCGTACCGGGCCGTCCGGCGCTCGTCGTTCGCCCCGCCGGCGAAATTCGTACCGTTCATCGTTTTCGCCCTCCTCCGAG
>JAWWPV010000767.1:0-5298 GCA_033854775.1 Trebonia sp. | reverse complement strand
CCTCGGTGACACGGTTCAGGTCATCCCGCACATTACGAATGAGATCAAGTCCCGGATCCTTGGCATGGCCGGGCCGGACGTGGACCTGGTGATCACCGAGGTCGGCGGGACGGTGGGCGACATCGAGTCGCAGCCGTTCCTTGAGTCGATCCGCCAGATCCGCCATGAGATCGGCAGGGACCGCTGCTTCTTCATCCACGTCTCCCTGCTGCCCTACATCGGCCCGTCCGGTGAGCTGAAGACCAAGCCGACGCAGCACTCGGTGGCGGCGCTGCGGTCCATCGGCATCCAGCCGGACGCGATCGTGGCCCGCTCGGACCGGCCGATCAGCGACGGCCTCAAGCGCAAGATCTCCCTGATGTGCGACGTGGACGAGGAGGCGGTGGTCTCCACGCCCGACGCTCCCTCCATCTACGACATCCCGAAGGTCCTGCACGGCGAGGGCCTTGACGCCTACATCGTCCGCAAGCTCCAGCTCCCGTTCCACGACGTCGACTGGTCCGCCTGGGACGACCTGCTGCGGCGCGTGCACCGTCCGGCCCGCTCGATCACCATCGCGCTGGTCGGCAAGTACGTGGACCTGCCCGACGCGTACCTGTCGCCGGCCGAGGCGCTGAAGGCGGGCGGCTTCGGCAACGACGCCAAGGTCACGATCCGCTGGGTGACCAGCGACGACTGCGAGAACCCGGATGACGCGGCGGGCCAGCTTGAGGGCGTGGACGGCATCTTGATCCCCGGCGGGTTCGGTGTGCGCGGCATCGAGGGCAAGATCGGCGCGATCAGGTACGCCCGCGAGCACCAGGTCCCGGTCCTCGGCCTGTGCCTGGGCCTCCAGTGCATGGTCATCGAGGTCGCCCGCGACCTGGCGGGCATCGAAAGCGCCGACAGCGCCGAGTTCGACCCGGCCACGCCGGACCCGGTCGTCGCCACGATGGCCGACCAGGAGGACGTGGTCGCGGGGGACAGGGACATGGGCGGCACCATGCGCCTCGGCCTGTACCCGGCGAACCTGGTGCCGGGCACGATCGTCAGCGGGCTCTACGGCGGCGCCGCCCAGGTGGAGGAGCGGCACAGGCACCGCTACGAGGTCAACAACGCCTACCGGGAGCGGCTCGAGCAGGCCGGCCTGGTCTTCTCCGGCCTGTCGCCCGACGGCCGCCTGGTGGAGTTCATCGAGCTGCCCCGCGACACGCACCCGTTTTTCGTCGCCACGCAGGCGCACCCGGAGTTCCTGTCCCGCCCCACCCGCCCGCACCCGCTGTTCGGCGGCCTCATCGCCGCCGCGCTCGCTCGCTCCAGGGCCGGCGAGGCCGGCTCCCGCGCGGCGGCGACCGCGTGACGGGCCCAGGCTTCGAGTCCATGGTCGAGGATCTTCCCCAGGAAAGCTGGCCGGTGGCCGGCACCGAGGAGCACTTCAGGAACTGGCTGGTCTCCGTCCGCACCGACAAGGTGGTGATGCCGGACAACCAGCAGGCCGCGCGGACCGTGATCACCCACATCGGCGCGGTTGGCATCCTCGCGCTCGACGAGCAGGACCGGGTGCTGATGATCCGCCAGTACCGGCACCCGGTCGCCAGGCAGCTGTGGGAGATCCCTGCCGGGCTCCGCGACGTCACGGGTGAGGCCCTGGTGGACACCGCGCGGCGGGAGCTGCTTGAGGAGACCGGGCACGTCGCTCGCGAGTGGCACGTCCTGCTTGACTCGTACTCCTCGCCGGGGATCATCAGCGAGCGGATGCGGATCTTCCTGGCCCGCGGCCTTGCGACGGCGGACTCCGGCTACCAGCGGGAGGGCGAGGAGAAGTTCCTGCGGACCGCCTGGGTGCCGCTCGCCGAGGCGGTAGCGGCGGCGCTCGCGGGAAAGCTGCACAACGGGGCGACGATCCAAGGGATCCTGGCCGGATACATCGCCAGCTCGGGCGGGTACTCAGGGCTCCGCGCCGCGGACGCGCCGGAGAGTTAGCCGGGTCCGCGTAAGAAGGTCGTCACTTTCTGTTAACCTGCCACCCCTCGATGGGTACGCTGCGTGCTTGGAAGGGTTTTCTTGGCTTAGCCCCGGCCCGAGCGGGCCGCAGGACCCGCCGGGGCGCCGGACGATGGGGGAACTCATGAAGGTTGGCGTCCCCGCCGAGGTGAAGGACAACGAGTTCCGGGTGGCGATCACGCCGGCGGGCGTGCACGAGCTTGCCCGCGCCGGGCACGGGGTGTTCATCGAGGCGGGCGCCGGCGCGGGGTCCTCGCTGCCGGACGAGGAATTCGCCGCGGCGGGCGCGACGATCCTGCCGACGGCCGACGACGTCTGGGAAACGGGCGACCTGGTGCTCAAGGTCAAGGAGCCGGTCCCCGGGGAATACCACCGGATGCGGCCGGGCCAGGTGCTGTTCACCTACCTGCACCTGGCCGCCTCCAGGGAGTGCACCGAGGTGCTGCTGGCGCGGAACGTCACGGCGATCGCCTACGAGACCGTCCAGCTGCCCGGCGGGTCGCTGCCGTTGCTGGCGCCGATGTCCGAGGTCGCGGGGCGGATGGCGCCGCAGGTGGGCGCGCACCACCTGCAACGGGACGGCGGCGCCAGTGTTTGGCTGACAGGGGGCGTGCTGATGGGCGGCGTGTCCGGCGTGTACGCGGCGAAGGTCGTGGTGATCGGCGCGGGCACCTCAGGCATGAACGCGGCGGCGATCGCGCTCGGCATGCAGGCCGAGGTGCTGCTGCTCGACCACGACGTCGCCCGGCTGCGCGCGGCGGACGCGATCTACCAGGGCCACTGCCAGACCGTGGCGTCCAGTGCCTACGAGATCGAGCGTGCCGTCTGGGACGCGGACCTGGTGATCGGCGCGGTCCTGGTCCCCGGCGCGAAGGCCCCGACCCTCGTCAGCAACGAGCTTGTCGCCAAGATGAAACCCGGCTCCGTCCTCGTCGACCTCGCGGTCGACCAGGGCGGCTGCTTCGAGGACTCAAGGCCCACCACGCACGCCGCGCCCACCTACCAGGTGCACGACTCGGTCTTCTACTGCGTGGCGAACATGCCCGGCGCGGTCCCGCACACCTCCACGTACGCCCTGACGAGCGCGACCCTGCCGTACGCGGTGCAGATCGCCAACCGGGGGTGGCGCGAGGCCCTCCGCAACGACGACGCCCTGGCGCTTGGCCTGAACACGCACGAGGGCGCGCTCACCTGCCCCCCGGTCGCGGAGTCCCACCACCTTCCGCACGTCCCGCTGGCCGAGGTCCTCGCCTAACCGGCAGAGCGCTACCATCGCGAACGTGGTCAGCGTCGCGGATGGGGTGCGGCAGTACCTCCAGTACCTCGTGGTTGAGCGGGGGCTCGCGGCTAACACCGTGGAGTCCTACGAGCGTGACCTGCGCCGGTACGCGGGCTTCCTCGGCGAGCGGGGCAGGTCCGGCCTGGCCGACGTGACCGGGCTGGACGTCGCCGAGTTCCGTGCCGCGCTGCGCACCGGGGACGACGCGCACCCGCCCCTGGCGGTCAGCTCGGTCGGCCGGGCGGTCGTCGCCGTGCGCGGGCTGCACGGGTTCGCGCTCAAGGAAGGGCTCGCCACCCAGGACCCGGCCGGCAAGGTCGCGCCGCCCGTGCCCGCCAAGAGGCTGCCGAAGGCGATCCCCCTCGACGCGGTCGAGCGGATCCTGGACGCGGCCGGGTCTACCGACGACCCGGACCCGCGCGTCCTGCGCGACCGCGCGCTGCTTGAGTTCCTCTACGGGACCGGCGCGCGGATCTCCGAGGCGACCGGCCTCGACGTCGACGACCTCGACCGCCTGGCGCGGGACCCGGCCGTCCTGCTCACCGGCAAGGGAGGCAAGCAGCGCTACGTCCCCGTCGGCCGCTACGCGGTCAAGGCCCTCGACGCCTACCTGGTCAGGGGCCGCCCCGCCCTCGCCGCCAGCGCCAGCAGAAGGCAAAGCCCTGCCGTGTTCCTCAACGCCCGCGGTGGCCGGCTCACCAGGCAGGGCGCGTGGGGGATACTGCGCGAAGCCGCCATCCGTTCGGGAAACTCCGGTGTTTCCCCGCACACCATGCGGCACTCCTTCGCCACCCACCTGCTCGACGGCGGCGCGGACATCCGCGTCGTGCAGGAATTGCTCGGACACGCCTCGGTGGCCACCACGCAGGTCTACACTCTCGTCACGGTGGACAAGCTGAGAGAGGTCTACGCCGCCGCGCATCCCCGCGCTTTCGGCTAACTAATTGTCGAGCGTGTACGAGTGATCGTTCCCGGAAAACTCGGGAGGTTAACGGCGCGCCTGCTTGCAAGCACCGAGCGCAGGGGCCTAGTGTCCCGAACAGTTCGCGACCTCTAGCCCCGGGAGGAATTTACTGGTGGCCGCATCGCGCGTAATAGAGCTTCTGCCGGGAGACATTGGGCCCACGGGCCGACCGCTCCCCGCCTTTCCCGAGCCAAAGACGCTGACCGAGCACGGCCCGGCGCGGATCGTGGCGGTCTGCAACCAGAAGGGCGGCGTCGGCAAGACGACGACGACCATCAACCTGGGCGCGGCACTCGCCGAGCAGGGCAGGAAGATGCTGCTCGTCGACTTCGACCCGCAGGGCGCGCTCTCGGTCGGCCTCGGCATCCAGCCGCACGACATCGACTCCACGGTCTACAACCTGCTGATGGAGCGCGGCGTCACGGCGCACGACGTCATCTTCGAGACCGGCGTCAAGAACCTGGACCTGCTGCCGTCCAACATCGACCTGTCCGGCGCGGAGGTCCAGCTCGTCCACGAGGTCGGCAGGGAGTACATCCTCGGCGGCGCGCTCAAGGACGTCGTGCCCGACTACGACTACATCATGATCGACTGCCAGCCGTCACTCGGCCTGCTCACGATCAACGCCCTCGCCTGCGCGGACAGCGTGCTCATCCCGCTTGAGTGCGAGTACTTCGCGATGCGCGGCGTGGCGCTGCTCATGGAGACCATCGCCAAGGTGCAGCAACGGCTCAACCCCAACCTGGCGATTGATGGCCTTCTGGGCACGATGTACGATTCGCGCACCTTGCACACCAGGGAAGTACTCAGTTCCATCGTGAACGGCTTCGGCGAGAAGGTCTTTCATACGGTGATCAACCGGACAATCCGGTTCCCGGACGCTAGCGTTGCAGGTGAGCCCATCACGACGTTCGATACGTCATCGATGGGGGCTAGTTCCTACCGTGAACTCGCCAAGGAGGTACTCAAGCGGTGGCAGCCAGGGGACGGTCACGCCGGGTAAGCATTCCCGGGGTAGCGGAGCTGTTGCGTCCCGCCGTGCCCCTACCAGCCACCTCTGATGAACGCCAGG
>JAWWPV010000766.1:0-10185 GCA_033854775.1 Trebonia sp. | reverse complement strand
CAGATCGCGCAGGATGCCCGTGGGGTGGCCGGTCGTCCCCGACGAGTACAGCATGGCCGCGCCCAGCGACTCGTCGGCGACCGGCGCAGCGGGGTAGCCGGCGACCACCGCGTCATAGGGCTCCCAGCCGGCGGGCCCGGGGCCAGGGCCGGTCATCAGCATGCGGTCAAGAACCGGGCACCGCGCGGCGGCGGCCGCGGCCACCTGCCGCTTGGCGGCCGAGCTGAACAGCATTTTTGCCTGCGAGTCGGCCACGACGGAGGCCACCTCGTCGGCGCCGAGGTAGGTATTGATCAAGGAGTAGTACAGGCCGGCCCGTTCGGCGCCTCCCTCGATTTCAAGCAACTGGGGGCTGTTCTCGATGAAGACCGCGATGTGGTCTCCGCGCCGCAGCCCGGCATCCCGCAAGAGGTGCGCTACCCGGTTGCTGCGGGCCTCGTAGTCGCCGAAGGTGACGGTTTCGCCCGACGCGGCCATGATGATGGCCGGCTTGCCCGGGTGGGCCATGGCCTGCTGGCGTGCGAACACGCTTCCTCCTCTGTCTGACCGGGGCCGTCAGACTGACCGGGGCCGTCAGAGCTCGTTCTGGAAGATCTTGCCGTCCTTCATGATGAGCTTCAGCGTCCGCTCCGGCGTGGTCAACACCCGGATGTCATCCAGCGGGTTCCCGTCGATCACGAGCAGGTCGGCCAGCGCGCCAGGGGCGACCACGCCGAGCTCGCCTTCCCGCTGCAGCAGCCGTGCCGCGGTGGTCGTGGCCGCCCTGATCAGGTCGGCGGGCGGCTGGACCTCGGACCGGATGATGAACTCCCGCAGCTGCTGGTCGTGCGTGTCGGCGAACAGGTCGGTGCCGTAGACGACAGGCAGGCCGGCCTTGTGCGCCATTTCGAGCGCGCCGAGCGCGCCGTCGATGACGTGGCCGAGCTTGACCTCGATGTCCGCTGGCAGCAGCCCGGCGCGTGCCTTCTCCGCGAGCGTCATGTAGGTGACGATCGTCGGAACGTAGAAGGCCCCGTGCTCCTTGAACAGCGGGATGCTGCTTTCGTCCATCAGGTTGCCGTGCTCGATGCTGCGCACCCCGGCCCGCAGGCCGCGGTTGATGGCCCGCGAGGTGTAGGCGTGGCCGGCCACGTAGATGTTGGCGGCCGTCGCCTCCTCGACGATGGCGGTGAGCTCCTCCATGGAGAACTGCGTGGAGTCCACCCGGTCGCTCGGCGAGTCGACCGCGCCGCTCAGGTAGACCTTGATGTGGTGCGCGCCGCGCCGGACCTCCTCGCGGACGGCCTTTCTGACCTCGGTGACGCCGTCGCAGATGACGCCGATAGCGGGCGTGTAGTAGTGGCGGTCGTAGACCACGCGGCTCGGCGCCCGCCAGTCGCCGGCGCCGCCGGTCTGGCTGAGCTGCTTGCCGCAGTAGAACAGCCGCGGGCCGTCAAAGTAGCCCTCCTCGACGGCCCTGGCGAGCCCGTGATCCCCGGCGCCGGCGTCACGGATCGACGTGAAGCCCCGCATGAGCATTCCCCGCAGGACCTGGCCCGCCCGAGCGGCCACGTAGGCTGGCGGCCACTCGGCGAGGCCGAAGACGTCTTCGTCAACGATGGCGGGATGGGTATGCGCGTCGATCAGGCCGGGCATGACCGTCCGGTTTCCCGCGTCGATGATCACGGCGTCGTCCGGGCCGGCCAGCCCGGGGCCGACGTCGGCGATCCGGCCGTTCTCGATGACAACGGCCTGCCCTTCGCTCAGGGTCGCGTTGTCCGCGTCGAGGACCGACGCGTTCCGCAGGATCGTAACCGTCATTGGCCGGCGCCCGTCGGCTGCGCGCCCGGCGCGAGCCAGCGGCGGAAGAAGCGCACGTGCGCGCCGAGCAGCTGCTCGATGACCTCCGGCCGGCTGGCCATGTGGGTGACGCCGGGCAGGAGCAGCACCTCGTGCTCGCGGCCCGCCGTGAGCAGCGCCCTTGCCAGCAGCAGCGAGTGCCTCGGGTGGACGTTGTCGTCGGCGAGCCCGTGCACGAGCAGGAGCGGCCTGGTGAGCCGACCGGCGAGCGGGAGCAGTGAGCTGCGTTCATACGCCTCCGGGTGCTGGTCCGGGAGACCGAGGTAACGCTCCGTGGCGACCGTGTCGTACCAGAGCCACTCGGTCACCGGGGCGCCCGCGATCGCGGCGGCGAATACGTCGGGCCGACGCAGGACGGCCAGCGCGGCGAAGTAGCCGCCGAACGACCAGCCGCGGATCCCGACGTGGCCGGCGTCGAGCTCGCCCGGGTACTGGCGGACGACGTGCTCAAGGGCGGCCACCTGGTCGTCGAGGCCGGCGGTGGCGACGTCGAACCGGATCTCGCGCTCCCAGGCCGGGCCGCGGCCGTGCGAGCCGCGGCCGTCCGCCACGATCACCGCGAACCCCTGGTCGGCGAGCCATTGCGGCTCGTAGAACAGCCGCCGGGCACGGAGCACGCGCTGGGCCGGGCCGCCGTAGGGGTCCATGATGACCGGAAGCGGGCCGGACGGGCGCACCTCATCGCGAGGCAGGATCACCGCGGTTCGCAGTTCCCTCATCCCCGCCTTGAGCAGGGTGACGCGTGGCGCGAACGTCGGCTGGGGCAGGGAACGCAGCGTCGCGACATCTTGGGCCGCGTCGTTTCCGACGACGTGCACGGTGAGGCCGTCGTCCTCGAACGCTTCCGAGGAGATCGCGAGCAGGTCACCGAGGACGGTCGCGGTGTGGACGCCCGGTTCGGTCGTCAGCCTGGCGATCGCCTGGTCGCGCAGGTCGAGGGCATACACGTGCCGCTCGGTCGGCTCGTCGGTCGCGCAGAACACGATCCGCCTCCCGGCCTGGCCGGCCACGCTGAGCAGTTGCAGGCCGGGAGGCGTGGCCGGCTTGCCGTCGATGACGATCCGGTGGGTGCCGGCGGAGTGGGCGGAAACCAGCAAGCCACCGCCGGCCAGCCAGCGCGGCGTCCCGGGGATGAGCTCCAGCCACGCGGGGTCGGTGTCGGCATGCACCAGCCGCGTCGCGCCGGTGTCCGGGTCCACGGCCCGTACCTCGGCCCGGCCGTGGTCGCGGGCGTGCAGCGTGACCAGCGGGTCGCCCGCCCCGTCCCAGCGGACCTCGTGCACGTACGGCAGCTCGTCGTAGGGAAGGTCGATGTCCGTGCGGGTGCCGTCGAGGCCGACGAGCAGCAGCCGGACCTCGGGGTTGGCCGTGCCGGCGAACGGATAGCGCTGGCGGTACGGCTCGGCTGCCGCGTCCGTCGGGTCGCCGAGCCACCAGGACGCGACGGCGTGCTCGCTGACCCTCGCGGCCAGCAGCTTCGCCGCGTCTGGGCTCCACCAGTACCCGTGGTGCCGGCCCATCTCCTCGGCCGCACCGAACTCGGCGGCGCCGAAGCTGACCTCGAGGTCGTCGTCGGCCAGTTCAAGAACCGGCTGGCCGTCCAGGCGCGTGATCAGAAGCGTGCGGCCGACGAGGTAGGCGACCGTGGCGCCGTCCGGGCTCAGCCGGGGATCGACGCAGGCACCCGCCACGGGGATCTCGCGGGTGCCGCCGGCCGCCACGTCGCAGGCGAACAGGCGGCCGGCCAGGGCGAACGCGGCAAGTCGTCCGTCCGCGCTCGTTGAGTACGCAACGATGCCGCGCGCGGACTCGCGCATCCGCTCCCTGCGCCGCGATTCGGCGGCCGGCACCTCCTCTCGGTTCCCTGCCAGCAGTTCGCGCGGGTCGGCGAGCAGCCGCTCTTCTCCGGTCGTCAAGCTGAGCGACCATAGGCCGGTCACCGGGTCGTCGGCGGCGAGCGACCGCAGGAAGAGCAACCGCCCGAGGGCGAACCCGAGGTCGCGGGGCCTGCCGAGCAGGAACCTGCCGCTGTGCGCGAATCGCCGCAGCATGTCCTGGCTTCCAGTGACCACGGTGATCTCCTCTGAACCGCTCTTACGCCATTATGGCGTGGCCAGGAGGTAGACGTTCAGGGCCACGATCACCGCGGTGACCGCTATCGCCGCGATATTGGTAATGCGCCGGTTCGCCAGGGCGCCCATGACACGGCGGCTGGCCGTGAACGCGACCAGGGGGATCAGGGCGAACGGGATGCCGAAGGACAGGAAGACCTGGCTGAGCACCAGGGCTCGGGTGGGGTTGAAGCCGACCGCGAGCAAGATCAAGGCCGGCAGCATCGTCACCGCGCGGCGCAGGAAGACCGGGATGCGGCGGTGCAGGAAGCCCTCCAGCACTCCCTGGCCGGACATGGTGCCGACGCACGAGGACGCGAGCCCGGAGACCAGCAGGGCCACGCCGACCAGGGTGCCCGCGTGGTCGCCGACGAAGTTGTCAAGCCCGGCGACCACCGCGCCGAGGTCCTGGCCCGCCGACGTGTCGCCACGGGAGAAGAACACCGCCGCGGCCATCGCGAGCATCGCCAGGTTGATCAGCCCGGCCAGGCCCATCGCGCACACTACGTCGATGATCTCGAACCGGAAGATCCGCCGCTTGGCCCGGTCGCTCTCGCTCGTCACCCGGCGGCGGACCAGCGCCGAGTGCAGGTAGATTACGTGCGGCATCACCGTCGCGCCGACGATCGACACGGCGAGCAGCGCCGCGCCGCCGGGCAACTGAGGCACGAACACGCCGTGGGCGACCGCGGCGGGCTGCGGGCGGCTCAGCCACAGCTCCAGGCAGAACGCCAGCACGACGATGCCCACCAGCGCGGCGATCGTCGCCTCAAGGCGCCGGAAGCCGCCGACCTCCATGGCCAGCACGGCAAACGTGGCGAGCGCCGCCAGCAGCGCCGATACCCAGATCGACAGCCCGAAGACCAGGTGCAGCCCGAGTGCCGCCCCGGTGAACTCCGCCAGGTCGGTGGCCATCGCGACGAGCTCCGCCTGGACCCAGAGGAACCGGGTCGCCCACTTCGGCAGCCGGTCGCGGCACACCTCGGGCAGTGACTTGCCGGTGGCGATGCCGAGCTTGGCGGACAGCGACTGGACGAGCATCGCCATCAGGTTCGCGGCCAGCACCACCCAGCCGAGGGCGTAGCCGAACTGCGCGCCGGCCGCCACGTTGGTGGCGAAGTTGCCCGGGTCGACATAGGCGACGCACGCGATGAACGCCGGCCCGAGAAAGGGCATAACCGCCCGCAGGCCCCGCCGTTTTCCGGCTAGGGCCTGCTGAGCTGCTATCGCCGTGTCAGCCAACCGACGGCCCCAGGCCGAGCGATTGCGGGGTCGACGAGTCGGGCGACGGCTGGTGCAGTCCCTCGTCGAGGGACCCGTACTCGGTCATCAGCGCGGCCGACCCGCCCCAGGGCGTCTGTTCCTCGGCCACCAGGGTGTTGGTGGTGAGCAGCAGCCCGGCGACGGACGCGCCGTTCGCGAGGGCGGACCGGACGACGCGCAGCGGGTCGACGATGCCCATCTCGATCATGTTGCCGTGCCGGCCGGACAGGGCGTCGAAGCCCTCGTCGGCGCCGAGCGAGGCCGACTGCGCCACCACCTCGGCGGCGTTGTAGCCCGCGTTGGCGGCGATCAGGGTGGCCGGCCCGTTCAGCGCCCGGCGCACGATCTCCACGCCGATCGCGTAGTCCCCGGTGACGTCGAAGTCGCTGGACAGGTTGTCCAGGGCACCGATCGAGTGCAGCAGCGCGGATCCGCCGCCGGCCACGATCCCCTCGGCCATCGCCGCGCGGGTCGCGGACAGCGCGTCCTCGACCCGGTGTCGCAGCTCCTTCAGCTCGGCCGAGGTCGGCGCGCCGACCCGGATGACGGCGACCTTGCCGGACAGCGCGCCGATCCGCTCGGTCAGCACGTCCTCGTCCACGCCGAAGGTGGCGCGGTCCAGCTCGGCGCGCAGCTGCCCGAGCCGGAACTCGACGGCCTCGGACGAACCGCCGCCGCCGATGATCGCCGTGCTGTCCGCGTTGACCCGCACCTGGCGGGCCCGGCCCAGGTGCTCGACCGTCATCGTCTCGAGCGAGAACCCGGAGTGCTTGCTTTCCACGGCGCCGCCGGTGAGGGCCGCGATGTCCTCCAGCTTGTGCAGCCGCCGGTCACCGAAGCCGGGTGCGCGCACCGCCACGCACTGGAAGATCCCGTTGACGTGGTTGTGCACCAGCATCGACAGCGCGCTGCCCTCGACGTTCTCGGCCACGATGACCAGCGGCCGCGGGTTGCGCATCACCTTGTCGAGCAGCGGCATGAGCTGCTGCACCTTGGTGATCTTCTCGCTGCAGAGCAGGATGTACGGGTCTTCGAGTACGGCCTCAAGCGACGCCGGGCTGGTGACCAGGTAAGGCGACAGGTAGCCGTTGTCGAACTGGAAGCCCTCGACGAAGTCGACCCCCATCCCGGCCGCGGGCGAGTCCTCGACGGTCACGATGCCCGCGTCGCCCACCGTGTGCAGCGCCTTCGCGATCACCGCGCCGACCGTGTAGTCATCGTTGGCGGAGATCGCGGCGACCCGCCGGTAGTCCTCCTCGGAGGACACCGGGTGCGCGACCGAGCGCAGGTACTCGTCGAGCCGGCCGACGGCCAGGTCGATGCCGCGCTTGACCAGCACCGGGTTGGCGCCGGCGTCGATGGCCCGCATGCCCTCGCGGACGACCGCCTGGGCGATCACGGTCGCGGTGGTGGTGCCGTCGCCGACCACGTCGTTGGTCTTGATCGCGGCTTCCTTGACCAGCTGGGCGCCCATGTTCTCGAACTGGTTCTTCAGGTGGATCTCGCGGGCGATCGTGACGCCGTCGTTGGTGACCACCGGCGAGCCGGTGATCTTCTCCAGGATCACGTTGCGTCCCTTCGGTCCGAGCGTCGACTTCACCGCCTCCGCCAGCTGGTCGACGCCGGCGAGCAATAGGGCGCGCGCCTCAGCGCCGAAGCGCAGTTCCTTTGCCATCGTTGCTCCTCTATTAAAGATCAAGATCTTTCAAAAAGATCAAGAGAGTTATCCCGAACGATTGCGGCTTACTCCGGCACGAGAATCGCGCGCCCGCGGACCCGGCCGGCGTCCAGGTCGGCGAGCGCGTCGGCGGCCGCCGTCAGCGGGTAGGTCTTGGTGTGCAGGGTGACCTTGCCCGCCTGGGCGAGGGCCATCAGCTCGGCGAGCTCGTTGTAGGTGCCGACGATGTTGCCGATCACGTTCCGCTCGGTGGAGATGATGTCCAGCGTCGGCAGGGTCAGCGTACCGCCGTAGCCGATCACGAAGTCGGATCCGGCCGGGGCGGTCATGTTCCAGCCGTCCATCTCCGCGCCCTGCTCGGCCACGAAGTCGAGCACGACGTGCGCGCCCTTGCCGTTGGTCAGGTCCTTCACCGCGTCGACGTGCTTGCCGTCGGCGACGACCGTGTGGTTGGCGCCGAGCTGCTCGGCCAGCTTGAGCGCCTCGGGGTTGCGGTCGACGACGATGATGTTCGTCGCGGACAGGGCGGCGAGGCACTGGACGCCGATGTGGCCGAGGCCGCCGGCCCCGATCACCACCGCGGTGGTGCCGGGATAGAGCAGGGGCAGCGCCTTGCGGACCGCGTGGTAGGCGGTGATGCCCGCGTCGGCCAGGGCGGCGACATCCTGCGGCCGCGTCTTCTGGTCGAGCTTGACGCAGGCGCGGGCCGAGGTGAGCAGGTACTCGGCCATCCCGCCGTCGGTGGACAGGCCGGGGAAGGTGGAGTTCTCGCAGTGCATGTCGTCGCCCGCCCGGCAGGCGTGGCACAGGCCGTCGGTGGGGGTGGGGTGCAGGATCACCGTGTCGCCGACGGCGACGTTGCTCACGGCGGACCCGACCTCGTGCACCCAGCCGGCGTTCTCGTGGCCGAGGATGTAGGGCAGCGGCGTGCCCATCCGGCTGTCCCACTGGCCCTCGATGATGTGCAGGTCGGTGCGGCACACGCCCGCGCCGCCGATCTTCACGATCACGTCGAGGGGGTGAGTGATCTTCGGCTCGGGCACCTCGTCGATGACGGGCGTCTGGTGAAACTTGTGGATTCTTACTGCTTTCACGTGGTCCTCCCGATCGTGGAACCGTGTGAGAGATTCGCCTAAACGGTCCAGCCGTCCGGGTAGCGAGCCCGGAACATGCCGGAGCAGATGGACGTGTTGGCCTCGATGCCGGCCTGGGTGACGCGGGCCTTGCGGAGGTGGAGCGGCACCGCGGCCTCGTCGATCCTGGCCCCGGTCTGCGGATCGACGAGCAGCGGCGCGTCGTCGCCGGCCGGCAGGCCAAGCTCGGCCCGGCGCTGCCGCAGCCGGATCAGCTCCGGCGAGGACGGCACCGCGCCCAGGGTCAGCACCAGCAGCTCGGCCGGCGTGACCCCGGCGGCGGCCAGCGGGCGGCACACCAGGTCGGTGCCGGCCATGACCGCCTTGCGGAGGAACTGGGCGCGCAGGCCGCCGAGCTCCGCCACGGCCTCGCCGTCGAAGGACGCGGCGAAGCCCGCCTGCGCCGCGACCCCCGCGTTGATCGCGTCTGAGGCGAAGTGGTCCTCGAGGATCACCTCGGCGGACCGCACGCCAGGGACGGCGGTGACCGCGTCGTAGGCGTCGGCCACCATGAGGAACGCGAAGTTCGGCGCGCAGAAGTAGGTGGGCAGCCGGAGCCGGACCACCGCCCGTCCCTCGCGGGACACCACGCACGACGCGACGAACCCCAGGGTGGTAATCGGCTCGTCGAGCTCCGGGTCGCGCACCGTGGTGAGCGCCGCGAGCGCGGCGCTCATCACGGTGGTGTCGGCGGTTACGGTCATGACTCCGTGACCAGTTGAGCGGAATCCTCAGCCTCGCGGGCGGACGGCACCACGGGCAGCTGGTACTCAGCCGGCACCTTGATGTCATAGAGCCTGGCCGCGTTCAGGCCGAGGATCTTCTTCTTGGTGGCCGTGGTGACCCGCGGGAAGTCGGAGAACTCGTCGCTCGGGTAGTCCCAGTCGACGAAGCCCTCGATCTGCCACTTCGGCTCCCAGATGCCGTAGTCGCTGCCGAAGGTCATCTTGTCCTCGCCGACCCAGAACAGCAGCTCGCCCATGACCTTGGCGAAGAACTTCGGCCGCGCGTGCATGAGCCCGCCGATGACGACCGACAGGCCGGCGTAGACGTTGGGCTCCTGCGTCGCCATGAAGCAGAAGTCCTCGATCCTTGGCAGGCCCACGTGCTCGACGATGAAGTTCAGCTCGGGGAAGTCGGTCGCGGCGTGGTCCACGTCGGACACGTCGAACGCGTCCTTGTCCAGCGGCCAGATCGTCGGGCCCTTGTGCACGTGGATGTTCTTGACGCCGAGCTCCTGGGCCTTCTCCAGGTAGCGGTAGCAGGCCGGGTCGCTGAGCTTGTAACCGCGCGAGCCGTTGTTCCACTCGGCGGTGTAGAGCTTGAGGCCCTTCGAGCCGTACCGCTCGACGTTGCGGGCCAGCTCCTCCAGCCCGTTGTCGCCGTCGCGCGGGTCGAAGCGGGTGTTCGCGATGAACATGCCCGGGTGCTTCTCCCCCAGGGCCGCGTTGCGCTCGGTGGTGTTGAACCCCTCCGCGTACCACTCCTTGAGGTAGGTCGGCTGGAAGACCGCGACGTCCACGTAGCCGTCCTCGAAGACGTCCTTCATCAGGTCGTCCTCGGTGTAGGCCATGAACTTCTCGATCGGCCAGTGCGTCTCTTCCGGGCCGAGGCTCTGGTAAGCGTGGAAGCACTCGATCCAGCCCTTGGCGTAGTTCTCCGCGCCCTTGACCCAGTTGGACGGGGCCGCGTTCCAGTAGTGCATGTGCGAATCGACGATGAAGTACTTCTCGCCGTCCTTTTCGTACAAGGCTCAACGCCTCCTAACACAGTGTTTCCCGCGCTCGCCTCCGGGCTGCGCCCCTTGGCTCTCGCTCGGGTTCCCGATCCTTGGTTGTCCGGTCCTCCGCACCGTCGCCCGCGCCCCGGCCAGGAACGGCCGGGACGCGGGCTGGGGTGACGGGTCAGGCGGTCGTGGGGGTGAGGTCGAAGCCGATGTACTCGGCCGCTTCCTCTGGGTTGGCGAACATGATGGTGCGGTCGTCGAGGTGGACCATGCGGCCGTAGTGGGTCGACATGTTCTCCTCGAACTCGGCCGCGTCGAAGAAGCCTGGCTCCTCGCCGAGGGCCTCGGAGATGTCGTCGTAGACGAAGTCCATCCGGCCGATCGCGTCCAGCCGGATCATGGACGGCAGGAACCGCACGGTCACGTTCGGCAAGG
>JAWWPV010000765.1:0-4916 GCA_033854775.1 Trebonia sp. | reverse complement strand
AGTTCAGCTCGCAGGTCGCCCCGGTCGGCAGGAACGTTGGCCTCCGCGGTGCGTGCCGCGAGCCCGAGCGAGACCAGTCGCTGCTGGGTGCCGTCGTGCAGGTCGCGCTCGATCCGCCGACGGGCCTCGTCCGACGCGGCGACGATCCGACGGCGCGAGGCCGCCAGCTCCGACCTGCTCTCCGCATTCGCGATCGCCGTCGCCACCAGCTCCGCGAACGAGGCCAGCCGGGCCTCGGCGTCCGTCGGCAGCAGCTGCCCCATGCCCGTGCCGACGGCGAGCATGCCCCACAGGCGCCCCTCGACTTTGATCGGCGTCCCGACCGACGAGTGGATTCCCTGCTTGCGGGCTTCGGCACCGAGCGGGCCGGAAGTATCGTCGTAGCTCTCCACCCGGGCTGCACGGCCGGTCTGGTATACGAGAGTGGTGCTGTTCTTCCCCTGAAGTTTTAGCCGGGTGCCAACGGCAAAGCGCCCTCCTGCACTGGCGACAATCGTGGCCGTACCGTCGGGCTCGTAGCGGTACAAGTTCGCTCCATCGACGAGAAACAGTCGCCCGGCCTCCTCGGCGACCGCGGCGAACACCTCCTGCGGCGGAGTCGCCCTGGCCACCAGCGTCGCGACCCGCCGCAGCGCGGCCTGCTCCTCGGCCAGCCGCGCCAGGGCGGCGCGACCGTCGGTGTTCGCGACCGCCGCCGCCACCAGCTCGGTGAACGAGGCCAGCCGCGCCTCGGTGTCCGCGGGCAGCGGCTGCTCCAGGCTGGAACCAGCGGCGATCAGGCCCCACAGACGGCCGTCAACGATGATCGGTGTCCCGATCGCCGAACGGAGCGCCGCGTCGCGGACAATGGCGCCGAGCGCGCCCGAGGAGCTATCGGCGTAGCGGTCGATCCGGGCCGGGCGACTGGTCTTGAACACCAGGGTGCCGAGGTTGTGTCCCCCGAGGGTCCGCCGGGTCCCCACCGGAAAGCGGGCCACCGCACGGCCCCAATGGGCGACGAAAGTGAGCGTGCCGTCGGCCTCGTAGCGGCACATGGTCGCCGAATCGACCGGAAGCAGCTGTCCGACCTCCTCAGCGACCGCCGCGAACACCTCCTCCGGCGGAGTCGCGCGGGCCACCAGCGTCGCCACCCGCCGCAGCGCGGCCTGCTCCTCAGCCAGCTGACCCAGCCGCGCCTGATCGGGCGGATCACGGCCCACTCCGCTGTCGGGGGGATCGGCGCTGGCATCGAGCGCGTTCACAAAGTCACAGTAGCCCGGTGCCTGGCAGCCAGCAATGTCGGCCCTGGCCACTCATGTCCCTGCTCCCGGGCTCGTTGGCGCTGGCATACGCGGCCTGACTCTGGTGGAGGGTCTCGGCTCGGGAGCCGGCATGTTCGGGCCCCGATCGCTGTTCAGTGTGGAGACGGCGTTGAGGAACGCACTGGCCGAGAGGACAGACCCATGCCAGGCCCCGGTGAACTTCCCAAACCGCAGCCCGCGCTCATTATCGGCCGGGAAGCAGGGCTTGCCCGGCTGCGCGGACTCGTCGATCCGGCCCCGCAGGGAAGCCGGGTCCTGCTGGTCATCGGTGAGGCAGGCATGGGCAAGTCCGCGCTCCTGGCGGACACAGCCGAACGGGCACGGGCCGCAGGGATGCGGGTACTGCACGTCACCGGCCGGGAGTCGGAGTCGAAACTCGCGTTCGCGGGACTACATCAGCTCCTGCGGCCGGTGCTGCCGGCTGCTGACGGCCTTCCTGGTCGGCAGGCACGGGCGCTGCTTGGGGCGCTCGGGCTCGCCGCGGAACCGGCTGCTCCCGACCCGCTCCTCACTAGGATCGCCGTACTGACCTTGCTGTCGGATCTTTCTGACCGTTCCCCGTTGCTCGTGGTCGCCGACGATGCTCACTGGCTTGATCGCAGCTCGCTTGACGCGCTGGCGTTCGCCGGCAGCCGCCTTGACGCCGAGCGCGTGGTGTTGCTTGTGGGTGCCCGGGGGCAGGCTCCGCCGTCTGGCTTTGACCGGGGATTCCCCGAACTGCGCCTTGAGCCGCTCTCCGCCGCCGACGCCAGCCGCCTGCTGGATGAGCAGGCTCGCCCGCCAAGGGGGCGGGCCCGCGCGCAGGTGCTCGCTCAGGGAGCGGGCAATCCGATGGCGCTGATCGAGCTGGCGAAGGTGGTCGCCGCCGATCCCGCCGCCAGCCGCCGGTGGGCCGCCGAGCCGCTGCCCCCGACCGACAGGCTAAGGGCCGTCATCACCTCCAGGTTCGCCGCCCTGCCCGAGCAGGCGCGAGCCGCACTGGTGCTGGCCGCCGTGGCTGACGGCCCGGACCTGGGCGCGGCGGCCTGGCGGGGCGGCGGGTCAGATGCGGGGACTCTCGCGCCGGCCGAGCAACTGGGCATGATCAAGGTAGACCGGAATGGCCTGCACTTCTCCCATCCCCTCGTCCGGTCCGCCATCTACCACTCGGCGCCCTTCGCGCAGCGCGCCGCCGCGCACCGCCAGCTCGCCGAGGCCCTGCACGACCAGCCCGACCGGCGAGCCTGGCATCTGGCGGCCGCGGCATTGCATCCTGACGAGCAGGTGGCGTTGCTGCTCGAGGCCACCGCCACCCAGGCACAGCGCCGCGGCGGTGCGGCCGCCGCCGCGCTGGCGATGGAACGTGCCGCCGAACTCAGCCCTGACCCCGAGGATCAGGCGCGGAGGCTGGTGAACGCTGCTTCGGCCGCCGTTCCCACCGGCCAGGCGGACTGGGTTCAGGACCTTACCTCCAGGGCCCTCGCTGTCACCGCGCACCCCGAACTGCGGCTGGCCGCGCGCCATGACGCCGGGTGGGCGCTGGCTTACTCCGGCCGGCGCACCGCCGCGCTCCCCGCGCTCCTCTCCGTCGCCGAAGAGGCATCGCGTGACCAGCCGGCCCTCGCCTGGGACGCCCTCTCAGATGCAGCCATCGTCGCCTACCACTCAGGCACGCCCGCCAGCTGCCAGTCCGTAAGCCGTGTTCTCTGGGCGATGGAAAATCAGGAGTCCCCCTCTGGAGGCCATGGCCCGCGCGCCGAGGCCGACTCGCACAGGCTCTGGGTACGGGCTTGCACCGACCCGTTCGGCAGCAGAAGCGAGCTCGTCGCTTCCCTGCGCCAGATCAGCCGCTCTTCCCTTGACGAGCCGGCGCTGTGGCGTGTCGGGTCTGCCGCCTGGCTCCTGGACGAATCCGGCCCGGCGATCACCTTGCTGCAAGATGCCATGCAGCGGATCCAGGCACCGGGCACACAGGGCACCAGCGGCCCGGGCCTGACCGCGCTCGGATGGCTTTACATCGACACGGGGCGCTGGGACGAGGCCCTGGAAGCCGCCGCCGAGGCCGCCGGCCTGGCGGAGGCAAACCAGATGGAACTCGTCGCCGCGGCCGCCGACTTGATCGCGGCCACCGTCCACGCCCTGCGCGGCGACGCCGACGAGGCCCGCAGGTATGCCGACAGGGCGCTGGCCGCCGCCGATCCAGCAGAAAGCGGGCTCGTAGCCGCCCGGGCCCGGCATGCTCTCGGAATCGCCGCCCTGGCCGACGGCAGCCATCTCCTTGCCTTCCGGCAGCTCCGCCAGCTGTTCAGCGAGGACGGCGTGCCTGTCCACAACATCTTCTCCTACCTGGGCGTGGCCGACCTCGCCGCTGCCGCGGTCCGCGCCGACCGGCGGATGGAGGGACAATACGTCCTTGAGGGGGCGATCAGCCATCTCCGCGGGACGGCTTCTCCCCGGCTCTAGCAGCTCATCGCCCGGGCCCGCGCCATCCTCGCCGGCCCGGGCAAGGCCGGAGCCTATTTCGACAAGGCGCTCGCCGATCCCGCCGGGGATCAGTGGCCATTCGAGCGGGCACAGCTTCGCCTCGACTACGCCGAATGGCTGCGGCGCCGCCGCCGGATCAACGACGCCAAGCCCGTGCTGACCGAGGCCCTGGCAACCTTCCGGCGACTCGGCGCCCGGTCAGGGGCGCAGCGGGCGCAGGCAGAGCTGAGAGCATGCGGAGTGGCTGTCCCCGGCGCAGACGCAGAACGCGACGTCCTCGGGGAACTCACCCCTCAGCAGCGCCAGATCGTCCGCCTGGCCAGCGACGGCCTGACCAACCGCGAGATCGGCGACCGGCTCTTCCTCTCACCGCGCACGGTCGGCTCGCACCTGTACCGGTCCTATCCCAAGCTGGGGGTAGCCGACCGCCACCAGCTACGCGACGTGATCACCGGCGCCAGCCGCCCCGCGCAAGGCCCGCGGTCGAGTACCGGCTGAACGAGCCGCGCCGCCCGCCCTGCGGATGATCAGGCCCGCCGCCGCCAGCGCCGCGAGGACGGCGGTCACTGCGCAGTAGACCAGGGCGGTGCGGTGCAGGCCGACATGCGTCACGGCCACCCCGGCGATCACGACGGGGACACCGAACGCCGTGTAGGACGCGATGTAGTAGGCGGCGATCAGGCCGGCTCGCTGGCCGGGTGCTGCCAGTGCTGTGATGGTGCGGAAGGTGCCCAGCATGGCGGTGCCGAAGCCTGCGCCCGTCACCGCGGTGCCGGCCAGGAGGACGGGAGCCGATGCCGTCTGGACCGCAGCCAGGGTCACTACGGTGCCGGCGAGCAGGGCTAGGCAGCCGGCCAGCATGGCCGCTGGCCCGCTGGCGCGGCTGGCCGCGACCGTGGCCGCGGTCCCGATCCCGTTGAGCAGGAAGATCACCAGGCCGCCCCACAGCAGGTCCGGCGAGCGGAGCACCTGCGCGGCCAGCGAGGGTCCCAGGGACAGGTAGAACCCGCTGATCATCCACACCGCGACCAGGCACGGCAGGGCCATCGCGAAGGTCCGCCGCGCCTGCCGCGGCACCGCGACCCGCGGCCGCAGCGAGCCCAGGGCACCCGGCCGCCGCGGCGCGGTCTCCGGCATCGCCAGCACGGCGGC
>JAWWPV010000764.1:0-4759 GCA_033854775.1 Trebonia sp. | reverse complement strand
CGGGATAGCGGCGGTAGCTGAAGGCCCCGCCGACGAGAACGAGCGGCTCTCCGGCACCCGAGCGATCGCAGGCGATCGCGGTCCCGTCCAGCGACCTGATGGTATCCATGATGATCTCCCGTTTCTGCACCACTGGCTTCCTGGGCGTAGGACCCGGCAGTGAACTCCTGACCGGTCCTACTAGTGCTTCGAACGGGCAGCTCTCAGCTGGACACGCCGCCGCGATTTTCTTCGTCGGGGTGAGGCCGTTACCAGCGCAAGGCAAGCCGCCGCCCGCCGGGCTGTTGCCAGGCGGGCGGCGGGTGGGCTGGGGTGGGAGTCAGGCCGGGGTCAGCCGGTCGGTGCTCGGCTCCGGGGGTTCCCTTTATCGCTTACGGGCGACGCCGCCGTAGAAGTTCACCTCGTGCGGCGCAGGGCGCGGGCCGTCGCTGTCCGGCCGCCATTCCGAGACCAGCACGACACCGGGCGGCACCAGGTCCAGGCCGGCGAACGCCATCTCGGCGAACACGTCGGAGTTGCGCCACCGCGCCGGCATGCGCGCGCCCCGGTAGGCGCGCTCGGTGGATGTCTGCGCGGCCGGGTCATGCTCGCCGGTGAGGTGCGAGGCGACGAGGTAGCTGCCTGATGGCAGGGCATCAAGCAGGGTCCTGACGATTTCCGCCGGGTTGTCGTCGTCGTTGATGAAGTGCAGGATGGCAACCAGAATCAGCGCGACCGGCTGGGTGAGGTCGAGGACATCCTGGGTCGCCGGGTTCGCCAGGATGCTCGCCGGATCTCGCAGGTCGGCGGGGATGTAGGCGGTGCGGCCCTCCGGCGTGGAGGTCAGCAGCGCCCGTGCGTGGGCTAGGACGAGCGGGTCGTTGTCGACGTAGACGACGCGCGACGACGGCCTGATCCGCTGGGCCACCTCGTGGACGCTGTTGGCAGTCGGCAGCCCGGTCCCGATGTCGAGGAACTGCCGGATGCCCGCCTCGGCGACGAGATACCTGACCGCACGGCCGAGGAACATCCGGTTCTCGCGCGCCGCGGTGCGCGCGCCCGACCAGCTGGCGAAGACCTTGTCTCCCACCTCGCGGTCCGCCGCGAAGTTGTTCTTGCCCCCAAGCGCGTAATCGTAAATCCGGGCGGGATGCGCGCGGGAAGTATCGATTTCCTGAGGCAACGATTCGTCCACGTTGAGGCCCTCCAGTACAGGCGGGTCAGCAATCCCCCGCCATATTGTACGGAAATGCCGGGCACTGCGGTCCGCGCCGCCTCCGCGTGCCGACGGCACCAGGTCAACACGGTGCCCCGCGTCACGCCCGCCGCCCGTGCTTCCCGGTCCGCGGCGAAATGGTTCTTGCCGCCCAGATGATAATCACCCAGCCGCGTGCGGGCTGGTCCCAAAGTCGCGACCGCTCGGTAGTCCGACACTTTATGCTGATGCATCTAGGTAACGGGTAACAAGAACCCGGCCAACCGCTAACGCCTTCCATGGGGGCAGATGAGCGTGCGTGCACAGACGCGTTCTGGCCGGGCTCAGCCTCCTGGGAATCGGGCCGCGGAAGGTCGGATGTCCTTCTGGGACCTGCTGTTCCTCGCCGCCGGCGGTGTCATCGGCTCCGGCTGGCTGTTCGCCGGGACGCGCGCCGACGAGGCCGCCGGATCGTGGGCCCTCGGTTCCTGGCTGATCGGCGGCCTGCTGGTCGTGGTGGTTACCGCCGTGATGGTCGAGGTCAGCACCAAGGTGCCGAAAACCGGCGGGCTGATCTTCCTCCCGCTGCAAACCAGCGGACCGCTGTTTGCAACGCTGGTCGCCGCGGGCGTCTGGGGCTTCTACGCGGCTAACCCGGCGGGGGAGTCTACCGCGATGGTGCAGAACCTGGCCGCTTGGGGCAAGTGGCCGGCCCTCTTCAACGCCGTGAGTAACAAGCCAACGTGGGTTGGCATCGGGCTGGGCGTGTTCTTCCTGGTGCTCATCACAGCGCTCAACCTGCTGAGTCCTAGACGGTTCCTCGCGGTTAACAACGTGCTGACCGCGTTCAAGATCTTCGTCCCGCTGCTGGTCGTGGTCCTGCTCTGCTGTGCGCTGATCTGGCCTCCTGCCCACCCGGTGCGCTTCCCGCAGGGTGCCTCGCCCGGGGCAGGCAGCCCGAGTTCAGCGCTCACCGCTATCGTCAGCAGCGGCGTGTTCTACGCCTATCTTGGCTTTCAGGGGCCGCTGGACTTCGCGGGGAACGTCAGAGGCGGAGGCATCGGCGAGGCGGCACGCCTGCGTCGGGCACTATACGGCACGGTCCTCGGCTCGATCCTGCTGTACACCGCCCTGCAGGGCGTCATCATCTACCTCAGGTACCACTCGACCGGGGCCGTTGATAACGCGTCGTCCGTCTACACCGCGTTCGCCGGGGCGGTCGTCAGGCCAGGCTGGCTGGCCTCGCTTGTCACCGGGCTCATCAACCTCGACTCCGTGCTTTCCCCGGCCGGCACCGCGATGGTCTTCACGTACGTGATGACGCGCGAGGTCGCGGCCCTCAGCCGCGCCCACCTGACGCACCGGGGCCTGCAGCGGAGCAAGAACTCGGTCATCCGGTTGCCGAAGGGCTTCTTGCGAGCGGTGTTTGACGACGACCGGCTCGACGTCTACTGGCGGATCCTCCTCGTCGATTTCGTGATCAGCTTGCTCATGTTGCTCTTCACTCGCGGTTACTGGTCCGACATCCAGAACATCCCCACCATCTTGGCGCTGCTGGTCTACGCGACGCCGAGCATCGCGCTGGCCGCGCTGCGCCAGCGCGAGCCTGACCTCTTCCCCAAGTGGCGGTACGCCTTCATGGCGCAGGTGAGCTTCGCGGCGCTCGCCGTCGTCTTCGTCGTAGCCACAGGAGGCTTCGTGCTGTGGGGCATGGGTACGCTCGCCATCTTCTGCCTGGTCCTCTTCGGGCTCCCGGTCGTGGCGCCGATGGCACGGTGGTACGACGCCAGGGCTCACGTGCGCGAATTCGGCGAACTGCGGACGAATACCGGGGCGCAGTTGGCGGGCATCCTCGGCGGCTACTTCGGGCTGCTGACCATCGCGGAGGTGGTCAGGCGCGTGTGGCCGTCCCGGGCCGGTGTGGGCTGGGACATCGTGGGGCTGGCCGTCGTCGTCGCGATCTCCGTCATCGCGTTCCGCTGGCTGGTGCAGCTGTCGGTGAAGTACATGGCGCCGCCGAACCCGCCGCCGTTGCTGCCGCAACCGCTGGCGCAGCCCGTCAAGCCGGACGGGGCTACTGAGGCAGGCTCATGATGGCCGCCGCTTCACCGAGGTAACCCCGGTCCGGCCGGTCCGGCTGGTCCGGCCGGAGGAACTCGTCCCGCACCTCGTCCCGGTGGCTGGTGTCGGCCCAGCGGCCGATGGTGGCACCGAGCAGCGCGTCCCAGCGCGGGTCCTTCCACATTTCCGTACTTTCCGTGTTGGGGTGCACCTGCTTGACGATGGCCGTGGCGTGCGCTGCAGTGACCGCCTGCTCGTTCTCAAGGTAGCGCTCGAGCAGGTCGAACCCGGTGTCCTTCAGGTCGTCGTCATCGTCATAGATCCTGACCGCGATGTTGCCGATCTGCTGACCCGTGAGCTTGGGAGGGGTCGCCGTAGTCGGGTCGGTTAGTTCGCGCACCGCCCAGAAGATCAGGGTGGGGTAGTCGGGCAGCGACTTGAGCCCTTTGAGGTAGTCGATGTACCGCCCGGTCTCCAACTCGCCTGCCGCAAGGCCCCGCGCGAACTGCGCGTTGATCCGCTGCGCCGCGCGCCGCCGGTCTGCCCTGTCCACCCGCCCGAGGAGTTCGGCGACGTCCTCCCCTGGCCGGTCTGCCACATAGGCAGCGGCGGCGACTAGCAGTTCCGAGCGGCACTTCGGGGGCACCCCCGGCTGGTCAAGCGCCGCCGCCAGGTTGTCGAAGAAGGAGATGGGACGCAGCCTCGGGCCGCGCGCGCCGTCCGTGACGATCTCAGAGATGAGCTCGGGGAATGAGCCGGACAGCTCGGGCGACAGGTACCACAAACCAATGATGCCGGCGAGCGATGACCAGTCCCGGGTCGCCGCGTATCCCCGGACCAAGGGCAAGCCCGGGGACGCGCGGTGCGCTGATCCGGCCAGGACCTCGCACAGCCGGATCAACGGGGGCGGATCCCATTTGGGGGCTGTGGCCACGTGCTCAGCCAGCTGCCGGTCGCCGTTCGGCTCGTTCCCGAGCAGGTTGGCGACGAGTTCGGCGGTTTTCTTCCAGTTCACCGAGGCCGCCATCCGCTCGTCGATCCACTTCTCGACGATCGGCTGGGACGGGCTGAGGTGACGGAGCGCACCCACTATGCCGACCTGGCCGACCACGCCGGCCAGCGGACGCTGGTGAGCCGCCCGGTCCGCCGCGGACGGACGCGTCCCCTCATCGGACAGGGTCTGGAAGAGGAGCGTCTTCGCCTCGTCGTCGCACTGAAACCGGAGCAGTTCGAAGTAGAGCAGGGCCTTGTCCAGGCTCGCCCGCGACGCCGACCTGACGAAGGCCGTCAGGGTCTCTTCGACGAGGTCGGCTTGCCCGCAGCGCCTGCACTCCGCGATGAACTCGGCGAGGTCGGGTACGGTCCGCTGGGCGGTGAGGTCGTGAATGATGCTCTCCGTCAGCCCGGACCCGCCCTGCTCCGCGCGGTGCAGTCCCACGGTGAGCTCGGCTGCCTGCGCCGGGGTCCGGTCGACGGCCGCCAGGGTGAGGATCGCCACGGCGTCCAGCGGGGCAAAGCCGCCGG
>JAWWPV010000763.1:0-10659 GCA_033854775.1 Trebonia sp. | reverse complement strand
CGTACGCCTCCGGCATCGGTGACTCCGGCGGCAAGGCGCCTGACACGCGGATCTGGAAGAAGTGGTCCATGACCCAGAGCGAGTCGAAGCCCGCGTCGTCGGCCTGGCGGGCGCGGTTGATGATCGTCGGGCCGAGCTCGCTGACCGGGACCGGCCAGGAGAAGTCGCCGAACGCAAGTCCTAGCTTCATCGAGTAGGCTCCTTGCTCGTTAGCCGGATAATGAGATTTATTATAAGCCGGCTAACGACTTCAGCGGGTAGCGTTCCGGTGAACTTGCCGGCGTACGCTTAGCGTGCCATGCCCGAGACATCCAGCCGGCCCGCCCCAGCCCTCGACCGCGCAGCGACGGGTAGTACCAAGCTCGACAGCGACGGGCCCGACAGCGACGGCTACCAGCCAGGCGACTTCGAGGACGCCTTCCGGCTCGCCAAGCACGCGGTCGCGCACGCGTCGATCAGCGTGTTCGCCCGGCACGGCGTGTATGAGGGTCAGCAGTTCGTGCTGCGCCGCCTGTGGCGGGAGGACGGCCTTACCCCCGGCCAGATCGCCAGGCAACTCGGGCTGGCGACGCCGACGGTGACCAGGGCGGCCACCCGGATGGAGGCGGCCGGACTGCTGCGCCGGGAGCCGCACCCGAGCGACGGGCGGCTGGTCCGGCTCGTGCTCACGGCCCGCGGGCGGGAGCTTGAGCAGGTCATCGGGCCCGAGATGCAGGCGCTGACCGAGCAAACCCTGGCCGGCTTCAGCGCCGAGGAGCGGTCAGCGCTGATCCGGGCGCTGCGCCGGATGGTCAGTAACCTGTCCGCCGGCTAAATCCAGGCCGGGGCCCCGGATCCGGCGGCCGTTGCGCCGTGCTCACAGGCGGTCGAACGGCTCGGGGTAGGCGAACTCGCCGCGCACGGCCGGGTCGTAGGCGGTCAGGGTTCGGACCTGGAAGTGCTCTTTCCATTCGGGGTGCTTGGGCGTGATCTCGTACTCTCCCGCCGGCCGGAAGCCGAACTTGGCGTAGTACCCGGTCGATCCGAGCAGCACCACCAGCGGCTCCCCCCGGGCGTCGGCCGCGCCAAGCACCGCGTGCACGAGCGCCTTACCGATTCCCCGCCGCTGCCAGTCGGGGCGGACCGACAGCGGGCCGAGGGCCAGTACCGGAGCAGGCCCGACCGTTCCGCGCGTGCAGACGACGTGGCCGATGACGTCGCCGCCCGGGCTTAGGCACACAAGGGAAAGTTCGGGGATCCACGCCTCGCTTGCCCGCAGCCAGTCAACCAGAGGCGCTTCTACCGGGCTGCCGTCTCCCTGCCGGGCGAACGCCGCCGCGGTCACCGCGCGGATCGTTTCTACGTCCCCGGACGTCTCCCTGCGTACCAGCACGACCGCACGATGGCAGGCATGCCGTGGCGACGCAACTCCTTTTCTGCCGCCTTCGCCGTGACCTGAAGGGTGCTGGCCTCAGAGCGTGGCCGGGGGTGCGCAAGAGGAGGCCTCGGGCGGGTTCTCGGGTGGCGTTGACACTGAGATCGCGGGTCATCCGGGCGGCGGCCCAGGAAGGCCGGCCGGTTCGCCCGTTATGCCCCGGTTTCCCGGTGCCGCGGCCCGGCTGTTTTCATGATCGCGGGTCATCAGGGGCGGATATCGCCACTTTTGACCCGCAGTAATCTAGCAGGCGCACTGTGACCGGTGTTTTGTTCGGTTTTATGACGGTGAGACGGCAGCCTGCCGGGCATTTCCCCGCGATGACCCGCGGTCACGGCCCCGGGCGGCCGACTGCCTGGAGGGGGACCGGCCCGGCTACGGGCAGGCACGCAGGCGGGCAGCGGAGCGCTGTCACATCGGGACGGACACGGCGGCGAATGCCGGCTTACTTCCACATCGACCCATGTCGCTGCAGGTGACTCACGATCACCGCAACAGGCCGGCACGGGAAGGGACAGGATGAAAAGGCTCACTGCTCGTATAGAGACATGGTGACGATTACGAGGACGCTGTATTCGTTCGGAATACTCCTAATATCGCGGCCGTTGACGGAAAGCCGTGGGCGACCTCAGCCGGCGGCTGTGCTTCGAATCACGGGGGCCTCTAACCACGGGGCTGTTAGGACCACGGGCCGGGCGGATACGCCGGGAGAATCGGGTAGCTGTGGAGCATGCGGTCTAGCGACGACGCCCCGGTGGCGGGCGAGCCGCCGGTGGCGGGCGAGCCGCCGGTGGCGAGCGAGCCGCCGGTGGCGAGGGACGAGGCGGGCGAGCCGCCAGTGGCGGGCGACGAGGCGGGCGTGCCTGGTGCGGGCCAGAGCCCGTCGCCGGGCCGCTGGCGGCTGTGCCGGCCCTGGCTGTCGCTGCTGGCCAAGCCGGCGCGGCGCGTCGTCTTGTTCTTCATCTTGGCGCTGGTGATCGAGTACCTGGTCGTGCCCGAGCTGGTGGGCGCGAGCAAGGACCTGTACCTGCTCGGCCGGGTGAGCGCCTGGTGGGTCGCCGCGGGCGTGGTGCTCGAAGGGGTGTCGCTGCTCTGCTACGCCGTGCTGACCAAGGTGCTGCTGCCGCCGGGACCCAAGCCGAGCCTGTCGGTGCTGTTCCGCATCGACCTGTCGGCCGCGGCGGTCGCGCACGTCATCCCGGCCGGGACGCTCGGTACCGCGGCGCTCGGGTTCAAGCTGTTCACCACAGAGGGCATCTCGGGCAACGACGCCACGGTGATGATGGCGGCCAAGGGGATCGGCTCGACCGTGGTGCTGAACGTGCTGCTCTGGGTCTCCCTGATCATCTCCATTCCGCTCGCGGGATTCCAGCCGATCTACGCGACCGTCGCCATCATCGGGACGATCGTGCTCGGCGGGGTCGCGGCCCTGGTGTTCGGCATCATGCGCGGGGCGGGGTTCGCTTCCCGGGTGCTGCGGGTGGTTGGCGACAAGGTCCCGTTCCTGAGCGGCGAGCGCGTTGAGCACGCCGTCCTTGAGGCGGCCCGCTCGTTCTCCCTGCTCGCCAAGGACAGGCGGGTGATGGCCTGGTCGCTGGTGTGGGCCTCGCTGAACTGGCTGCTCGACGCGGCCTCGCTGTGGTGCTTCGTGGCCGCGTTCGGTCACCTGACTAACCCGGTCGAGCTGTTCGCCGCCTACGGCATCGCCAACGTCGCCGGGGCGCTTCCGATTACGCCGGGCGGGCTCGGGGTCGTTGACGCCATCCTTCCGCTGCTGCTGGTCGGCTTCGGCGTGACCAGGAGCGTGGCCACGCTCGGCGTCCTCGGCTGGCGGGTGGTCAACTTCTGGCTGCCGATCCCGACCGGTGCCCTGGCGTTCGTGTCACTGAAGGTGAAACCGGACTTGCGGATGGGCGCCATCCGTTCCGGGCTGTCCAGCCTGCTCACGTTCACCAGGCCGCAGGACGGTAACTCCCGGGGGGAAGACCCCGTCGAGCGAGCCCGGCGGGAAGACCCCGTCGAGTGAGCCCGGCGGGAAGACCCCGTCGCCTGAGCCCGGCCGGCGAGCGCCGGGTGAGCCCCGCGGGCGAGCCAGGATGCGACCGGGTAGACGATCACGCCGCCCACCGGCGTGCCGTGCAGGCCAAGCCTGTTCAGGTTGCCTACCCACGGGAATTCCCACGCCTGCTCGACCAGGATGGCGCCTACCCCGGCCGAGCGAAGGTAGGCCACGAACATCTGGTTTGCGACCTTGCCCGGATTGGCGACCAGCGTCAGGGGGTGCGGAAGGGCGTCTACTGGCGTCAGCGACGCGTTGATGTACCCTCCCGCGATCCGGAAGTAGAAGTTCGCGTCGGCTTGGAACAGCATCCCGGCGTTTCCCCTGGCCGTAATGACCGCGACGATCTCCCCCGGGCGCAGGTACTGCCGGTACAGGCCCTGGGTGATGAACGCCGGCAGCTGGTTGACCGGCCGCGCGGCCGCGGGCGGCGTAAAGCCCCGCGGGGCCGGGATCACTGCCTGGTAGGACGTGGGGCTGTCCGTGATGACCGCCGCGACCGCCAGCAGTCCAAGGCCCCAGCGCGCCCCTTTTAGCAGCCTGCTCCTGGTCGGCGCAGCCAGCCATACGGCCAGGGCGATCGCGAGCACCAGGGAACCGAAGACGATGAACCGGGAGGGCTCGGCGCTGCGCGCGATCGGCAGGCTCCACAGCTTGCCCCAGGGCAGCGCAAAGGTGTGGTGGATGGTAATGACCACGACGGGGCCGGCGGCGAGCGCGAGCACGAGCACGAATCCGATGACCAGCAGCCGGCTGAGCCTGCTCGACCAGGCGAAGACGGCCAGCAGCAGCAGGATGACGAGCAGCGGAATGCCTACGTAGTTATCGAGCCCCCTCCGGCCGATCTGGCTGGAGTACTCGATCAGCGGTTTCACGCCGAACATCTGCTGCGACGTCGGCACGATCAAGCGCATGAACTGGAGCGAGAAGGCGTTGTTCTGCCTGGTGAGCGCGCCCGAGTTATGCCTCAGCGAGTAGATCAGGTACGGCGCCGCCAGCACCACGGACCCCGCGTAGGCGATGGCGGTCAACCCGGCCAGCCGGGCCACTTTGCGCCGTGCGGCGCGCCCTGCGACCGCGAGGCCGATCAGCAGGGCACCCGCCCACACCACGGTCATCTCGGCGAACGCCTCGTTGAACGTGTAGAACTCCACGGCCATGAGGACCGTCATCCAGCTGACGAACCCGATCCGCCCCAGGCTCCCGTCCCACCACCGCACCACCAGGTACACCATGAGCGGAAACAGGACGATCACCGTGAGGTTCGGCTGGCCCTGCCAGTTGTGTATCAGTTCGAAGGGAGAAAAGCCGTAGACGGCGCCGGCGAGGAGCGCCGCCCAGAACCGGCCGGTCAGCCGGCGGGCGGCGATGAAGGCCGCCCAGGCCGAGACCGGCGGCACGACGAGCAGCACGATGTTGTAGGAGACCAGCACGCCGAACGCGGCCGTGACCGGCCACATCAGCAGGGCCACGGAGGGCGTGGTGCTCGCCCACGCCAGGTCGTAGCCGTGCGGCGCCCCGATCTGGCTGGAGAACAGCGGGTTGATCCCGTGCGACACGGCGTAGGGCCACCAGCGCAAGGACCAGACGTAGAACTGCGGGTCCGTCCAGTACTGCCTGATGTTCGGCACGTTCAGGTGGCTGATCAGCGGCAGGCCGAACCCGATGATGAAGACGGCCAGGTAGACCGCCAGCGCGAGCAGCCCCTGCGACGCGGGGGGCGGCACGCGGGTGACGGAGGGCCACAGCCTGGTAAACCGGGACGGCGGTGCCGGCGCGACGGCGACGGGCGTGGCCGCGTCGGGCGTGGCCGCGTCGGGTGTTGCCACGTCGGGTGTTGCCACGTCTGGCGTTGCCACGTCTGGCGTTGCCGTGTCGGCTGGTGCCGCGTCGGCTTGCCGTGTCCCGGAGTTGGTGACCGCCACGTGTCCCTCACGCTTCGGAGCTTCAGTTCGCCTGTCGTGCGGCGCAACTGCAGGGAACCCTAACCATTTCCCCGGGGAATATGTCGGTCTCAACTACAACTTGGTAACTGTGTGTATCTACTATGAATCCTTTTGTCGGGAATATCCGGTGGGGTAAACGATCACGCCGCCGGCCGGCGTGCCGTGCAGGCCGGCCCGGCCGAAGACGGTCAGCATCCACGGCTCCGCCCACGCCCGCTCGACGATGATGGCGCCGATTCCCGCGCTATGGACGTAGCCCTTGAACTGCCGTATCAGGCCGGGGGTGGCCTGGCTGAGCTCCCCGACCTGGGCGGGAAGGGCGTCTTGCCGCGGCGTCAGCGAGTCGTTGATGAAGCCGCCGGCGATCCGGAAGTAGAAGCCCGCGTCGGCCTGGAACAGCAGCCCCGCGTTACCGCGGTACGTCACGATCACGACGATCTCACCCCGGCGCAGGTACCGCCGGTACATGCCCTGGGTAATGAAGGCGGGCAACTGGTTGACCGCGTGCATCGTGGCCGGCGGCTGGTAGCCGAGCGGGATCGGATCCAGCGCCCCGGAAGACGTGGGCAGGTCCGCCAACAGCACCGCGACCGCTAGCAGGCCAAGGGCCCAGCGGGCACCGGTCGCCAGTTTGTTGCCTGTCGGCTTGCTTGTCGGCTTGCTTGTCGGCGCCGCCAGCCATAGTGCGAGGGCGAGCGAAAGCACCAGGTAGGCGAAGATGATCAACCGGGAAGGCTCGGCGCTGCGCGCGATCGGCAGGCTCCACAGCCCGCCCCACGGCAGGTGGACGAGTCCCGGGTTGCCGACGATCAGGATGGGGCCGACGGCGAGCGCGAGCACGAAGACGAGCGCGCTGGCCAGCAGCCGGGCGATCCTGTTCGACCAGGCCAGGGCGACGAGCGCGAACGGGATGAGGAGCAGCGGGAGGCCCACGTAGACATCGAGGTCGGCGCGGCCCAGGTGGTCGGAGTAGCCGATCAGCGGGGTCAGGCCGAAGAGCTTGTCCGACGCCGGCAAGACCAGGCGGGTCAGGTGCAGCGAGAAGGCGGGTCGCTGCCTGGTGAACGAGTTCGGGTAATGCCGCAGCGAGTAGACCAGGTAGGGCGCCGCCGCGGCGATGGCGCCCGCGTAGGCGATGGCGACCAGCAAGCCAAGCTTGGCCACCTTGCGCCGGGCGCCGCGCCCGGCGACCGCGAAGCCGATCACCAGGCCGCCCGCGCACACGATGGTCATGTCGGCGAAGGCCTCGTTGAACGTGTAGAACTCCAGCGCCATCGCGACGGCCAGGCAGATCACGAACCAGGTCCGGCCCAGCGTGCCGTCCCACCACCGCAGGACCAGGTACACCATCAGCGGAAGCAGCGCGATCACCGTGAGGTTCGGCTGGCCCTGCCAGTTGTGCACCAGCTCGAAGGGGGTGAGGCCGTAGACGGCGCCAGCCAGCAGCGAAGCCCAGAACCGGCCGGTCAGCCGGCGCGCGGCGACGAAGGCCGCCAAGGCGGAGACCGGCGGCACGGTCAGCAGCATCAGGTTGTACGACGTCACGACGCCGACCGCGGCCGTGACCGGCCACATGAGCAGGCCCACCGAGGGAGTGGTGGTCGCCCACGCCAGGTCGTAGCCGCCCGGCGCCCCGATCTGGGTGGAGTACAGCGGGTTGATCCCGTGCGTCACGGCATAGGGCCACCACCGCATGGCCCACGTGTAGAAATTCGGGTCGGTCCAGTACTGCCTGAGCTGCGGCACGTCCAGATGGCTGACCACTGGCAGCGCGAAACCGATGATGAAGACGGCCAGGTAGATCGTCAGCGCGAGCAGGCCGTGCGACACTGGGCGCGGGACCCGGGCGGCGAGCAGCCGCAGTGAGGTCGGCGGGACCGGGGAGACCGCGGTGCGCGGTAGCTCGTCGACTTGGGGTGTCCCGGAGTCGGTGGCATCCACGTGTCCCCCACACTTTGGATTTGAATGTCCCCTGCCGCTCAGCCGGCCTGGAGCGAACTCTAACGAGGTCCTCAGGCGATATGGGGGCTACACACCACAAATTAGTAACTACCTGCTGGCGGTAATGCGGGGATGGCCGGCAGCGCCGGGTGAGGCCGGGTGCTGGCGGTGATGCGGGCTGGCCACTCGCGCGCAATGATTTAACGATGGTGCGCACATGAAGGCGGATGCGGATCTCGCCGGCCGGCCACTGACTGAGAGTCCGCATACGACGGCGCTGGTCAGCGAGAAGGTGGCGGTCAGCGTCGTCTTCGTGGCGGCCATGTTCATGTCCATCATGGACACCACCATCGTGAACGTCGCCCTGCCGACCATCGGCCGTGACTTCGCGGTGAGCTCGACGGCCGTCGACAGCGTCTCGATCGCCTTCCTGGTCAGCCTGGCGGTGTTCATCCCGGCGTCCGGCTGGCTCGGCGACCGGTTCGGCGGCAAGCGGGTGCTCCTGACCGCCATCGCGGTCTTCTCCGTGGCGTCCGCGCTGTGCGGCCTGGCGTCGAGCCTTGAGGAGCTGGTGGCCTTCCGGGTCCTCCAGGGGGCCGGCGGCGGCATGCTCGCCCCGGTAGGGATGGCCATGCTGTTCCGGGTCTTTCCCCCCGCCGAGCGCATCCGGGCATCCTCGATCCTCACCGTGCCGACCACCCTGGCGCCGGCGCTCGGCCCGGTGCTCGGTGGCCTGCTGGTCACCGACCTGTCCTGGCGCTGGGTGTTCTACGTCAACGTGCCCATCGGGGCGGCGGCGCTCGCCTTCGGCGCCAGGTTCCTCCGCCAGCACACCGAGGCCAGGCCCGGGCACTTCGACCTGGCCGGATTCCTGCTGGCGGGCGTCGGCCTGGGGCTGCTCATGTACGGCGTCTCTGAGGGACCGGACCTAGGCTGGGCATCGGCCGAGGTGCTCGCCAGCGTCGCGGCCGGGGTCGTGCTGCTGGCCGTCATGGTCGCCGTCGAGCTGCGCACCGCCGAGCCCGTCGTGGCGCTGCGGCTGCTCGGCAACCGCCTGTTCCGCTCTTCCACCGGCGTCCTGATCCTGGTCTCGATCGCCTTTCTCGGCACCTTGTACGTCGCCTCGCTGTACTACCAGGACGGCCGCGGCCTGTCCGCGCTCGGCTCCGGCCTGAGCACCTTTCCCGAGGCCATCGGGGTCATGATCGGCGCCCAGCTGGCCACCCGGGTGCTCTACCCGCTGCTTGGACCGCGCCGGCACATCACCCTCGGGCTGGTCGGCGCGGCCGCCTCCATGGGCCTGCTCGCCCTGCTTGGCGCCCACTCCAGCCTGTGGTGGGCCCGGCTGCTCATGTTCACCATGGGACTCGCGATGGGGCAGGTGTTCGTGCCCACCCAGGCGGCTGCGTTCGCCACCATCTCGCCCGGGGCGACCGGCAAGGCCTCGACGCTGTTCAACGCGGCGCGTCAAGTCGGCGGCGCCATCGGCGTCGCCCTGCTCACCACGGCCATCGTGGCGCTCGGGACGACCCGCCTCGTCGCCGGGCACCAGGTGGTCAACCTCACCGCCTACCGGATCGCCTTCCTGATCGCCGCCGCCTTCTGCCTCGCCGGGGTAGCGTTCGCCCTGTCTATCCACGACGCCGACGCCGTCGCTACCATCCCCAGTCGCCGCCACAACCCCCACTGGCCTGCGAAGGTGCTCTGCCGGGTCTGGCACCACCCGGCAGGGACGCCAGTCGACAAGCCGGGACCGCTTACCGCTAGCAGGTAGCGGGAATGGCTGCCCGCAGTAACGACGCCGCCACGCGAATGCGTCATTGTTGGCGGTATGCGGCTGATCCGCCGCAGCACGCGTTGAGAGGGGAGTCTAATGTCGCTATCCCTGTTCCCGGCGTTGGTGAGCCTGCCCCAGTCGCCCTTCCCGCCCCTTGCCGTCGGGTTTTTCGGCCTCGGGACGGGCTACCTGATATACGGCCCGCAGGAGCTTCTCGGCTACCCGAAGCGCGACGAGTCCGTTGACTTCGGCACCGGCCTGTGGGGCATCTGGATGCCCGGTTTCATGCAGCTCATCACCGGCATCTTCCTGTTCGCCGCCCTGGTCCTGTTCGGCACGATCAGGACGCCCGCGCTCTACATGGCGGCGCTGGCGTTCACCGCGTACGGCGTGCACTGGTTCGTGCTGGGCTGGAACCGGCTGCGGCGCGTCGACGTGCGCGTCAACCTGGGAATGTCCGTCGCGTTCCTGCTCATTTCGATCCTCGGGATCATCGTCTTCTTCCAGACCGGCGATGATCCGGTCGGCGGCCTGTTCATCGGCCTGGCCTGCGTCTACGCCGCCGAATTCGTGACGAGCCTCAAGCCTGACCTGCCGAAGTACGGCGGCTTGGGCGAGCGGGCGCTCGGCTTCTTCCACCTCGGGACCGGGTTCTGGCTCATGTACCTGACGTTCGCCGTGGCGCTGAACTTCATACTCAACTACGGGCTGCCGCTCTGACGGCCTCGTTTCGCCCGGAGCGTGGAGCGCGCACTCGTTCGGGATAATCGTGATGATCAGCCCGCCGGTCAGCTGCTCCGCTGCTCCGCTGCTCAGCTGGCCGGCGCCGGCTCGTCCTGTTCGTCCTGTTCGCGGAGGCGCTGGCGTTGCGGGCCGACCGTGTACTTCGGGTCCCTGGCGGAGACCCGCCCCGCCTCGAAGACGCCGAACCGGGTCAGTGCCGAGGCGGCCAGCAGCGCCGCCCCGGACAGTGCCGCGGCGGCCCGGTTCCGCCTGGACAGCACCGCGCCCGCCAGGCCGGCGGTGGTCAGCGCCTCGCTGGCCTTCATCATCGCGCCCGCCCGCCCCTTCTGGTACGGCTCGGCGGCCGGGCCGAGGCGGCGCAGCAGCAGCCTCTTGGCGGTGAGTTCGGCCGCGGCCCCGATGACGCCGAATTCGACGGCCTGCGCGGCCCGGCCGGGGCGGACGGCCAGCATGCCGAGGCCTCCCGCGGCGGCCGCGGCGGAGCCGGCGAACAGGAACGGCATCTCACGGTAACCGTCGTGCCAGGCCGGGACCGCGGTGTCGCACAGCAGCACCGACGTGTACGTCGCGACGCCGGCGCCGAGCACGGCGGCCGGCAGCGTGGCGGCCAGGCCGGCCCGCGGCAGCCGCCGAGGAACAGGTAAGCGGGGATGTCGGGTCCCCATACCGTCTCCTTGAGCACCGGCCGGCCGTAGTAGGAGCCGAATTCGGCCTCAGGTACCACCTGCTTCTCGCCCCGCGGCTCACCGGCGAATCCGGGTCGCCCTCGATCTGGATG
>JAWWPV010000762.1:0-3742 GCA_033854775.1 Trebonia sp. | reverse complement strand
CACATTCCGGATCGGGTGGCCTGGCGCCGGATACCGTAGCGGGCAAGGCGACCGAGGGAGAGCAAGCCAGGCCATGCCAACGCTGCAGGAAACGCTGCTCGCACCAGACATCCAGCCGCACGTCATCGCCGACTGCGAGAAGCTCGTCGAGCACGAGGTCGCCGACATGTCAGGCGTCACCGGGGCCGCGGTCAGGCTCGCCTACAAGACGGTGCGCACCTTTGACGCGGGCCATATCCCGGCGATGATCGAGACCATCCTCCCGAGCGTGGCCGGTGCGCTGGAGCCGTACTGGGCGAACTTCGCCGCCGAGTTCAGCGGCGGCGGCGAGTTCGGCGGCTATCTCGCGAGCCGCGACGACGAGGTGGCCGAGGCGCTGCTCGCGATCACCGACAGCCGCCAGCGGGCGTCAAGCCGGGCCACGATCGTGAAGGCCTACAAGACCGTGCGCGGCAGCGCCGTCAAGCACGTGAAGGCCGCCCTGCCCGCCCTCGGCGCGCTCGTGCAGAAGTACATGGAGTGAGACCGCGGTAGCTGGCGCGCTGGTTGTCACGGTGCGGTCCAGGTAGGCACGCCGCCGAGCCTGGTCTGCTGGACGGTGATCTGGCCGATGGCGCTGGAGTCCACCCGCCGCGGATCGGACGACAGGATCGCGAAGTCGGCATGCTTGCCGGGCTCGAGCGATCCGAGCACGTTGTCGGCGTGGGTCTGCCATGCCGCGTCGATCGTGACCGCGCGGAGTGCGGCTTCGGCGCTGATCCGCTCGTCCGCGTTCAGTACCTCGCCGCCGTCGCGCATCGACCGGGTCACGGCAGTCTGCACCGCGCGGAGCGGGTAGATCGGCGAGACGGCGTAATCGCTGTGGAACGAGGGCCGCAGGCCGTGGCGCAGTGCACTGGCCACGGCGTCGAGGCGGTTCGCCCGGCCGGGACCAAGGATGTTGTCCCGCAGCGCCCTGCCCCAGTAGTACACGTGGTTCATCAGGAAGCTGGGTGAGATCCCGGCTGCCGCCATCCGGCGGAAGTGGCCGTCGTCGGCGATGGAGCAGTGCTCGATGCGGTGCCGCAGGTCCTTGGGCTCGGCGCCGGCGAGGGCCTTCTCGTAGGCCTCCAGGGTGACATCGATCGCGGCGTCGCCGTTGGCGTGCACCATGACCTGCCAGCCGCGGTCGTGGGCGTAGCGGATCGCCTCCTGGAGCTGATCGGCGGTGCAGTTGGCCGCGCCGCGTCCTGCGGAGCCCAGGTAGGGCCCGCGCTGGTAACCCGTCCGGCCCTGATTCGATCCGTCAGCGATCAGTTTCCAGCTGGTGGCGCGGACCATGTCATCGCCGTCCCCGGCCCGGACGCCTGCCTGCTCAAATGCTGCCCGTGCCTGGTCAAGCTGGGCTGTGGTGATCCGGGCGGACAGCCGCCCGGCCGCGGCGAGTCCGTGCAAGATGTCGAGTTCGCTGGCTCCGAGCAGGCTGCCGGTGGCTGCCTCGTGCACTTTGGTGACACCGGCGCTCGCTGCCTTGGCCAGGATGGCGGCCAGGCCGTCGAGCAACTCGTCATGTGTCAGTCTTGGGACCGCGCGCAGGACGGGCAGCATGGCGGCCATCTCGGAGACAACCCCGGTGAGGACCCCGCCCGCGCGGAAGTAGCTGCCGCCGGGAGGGTCCGGCGTCTGCGCGGTGATGCGCGCGAGGGCCAGCGCCTTGGAGTTGACATAGAGGAAGTGCATGGAGGCGTTCGCCACCAGCACCGGGTTCTCTGGCGCGATCCGGTCCAGGATCGCCGCCGTCAGGACCGGCTCACCGGGGTACAGCGAGGGGTCAAACAACTTGCCGGTCACCCACTGGCCAGGGCAAGCTGATGCCGCCGCATGGCGGAGCCGCTCGACGACCGCGTCGAAAGCCGGATTCGCCAGCGGCGAGCAGTCCAGCCAGGAATCGAAGATGACCGTGCCCCACAGGTGCATGTGCGGCTCGATCAGGCCGGGCAAGGCTACCTGGCCGCCGAGCTCGACAATCTCGGTGTCCGGGCCACGCAGGCCATCAATCTCGTCCTGCGATCCGAGCGCCAGCACCCGCCCGCTCCTGACGGCTAGCGCCCCGGCCTCCGGCTGCGCCGGGTTCATCGTGACAATGGTGCCGAGTACCAGGAGATCAGCGCGGTCCGGCCTGCCTGCCAAGGCCGGGCGGCTGCTGCCGGACTCGCGGATCTCGGGGACCACCCCGGGCGTGATCATCTGGGCCAGGCAGGGGTGCGGCTGGCAGCAGCCTGGCACGCTGGATTCCGACACGTGACTCGTATGCCCAGGGTAACTGAGTGTATGCGGAGAGTAATAACATCCAGCCCGACGCCGACGTGGAGTGCACTGGGTTTGCGCGGATATTCCGAATCCCTGACAAAACGGTCGTTTGCCTACGTTTTTCAGGTGCCAGGGATTCTGGCGGTGCGCCAGGGTAGTCTTGGCGGCGTTGTGACGCGATCTGGCCTGATATTGGATGACCGCTACCGGTTGGACGAGCGGATCGCAGCAGGAGGCGTCGGCCAGGTGTGGCGGGCGACAGACCTGCTGCTGGAGCGCCCGGTAGCGGTGAAAGTGCTGCGCCCAGAGTACTCCGATCACCCGGAGACGCTTGAGCGGTTCCGCAAGGAAGCAAGGAACGCGGGAGCACTCAGCAACTCGCACGTCGCGCAGGTGTACGACTACGGGCCCTCCGGGCCCGGCGGCTCACCGTACCTGGTGATGGAGTTCGTCGACGGGCCGTCCCTCGCCGACATCCTCGTGGTCGATCCCATCGAGCCCGCCCGTGCCCTCGACATAATCGCGCAGGCCGCGGAGGGGCTCGCCGCCGCGCACAAGGCCGGCGTCATCCACCGGGACATCAAGCCGGGCAACATCCTGATCAGCATGGAAGGCCACGTCAAGGTCACCGACTTCGGCATCGCGCACGCGGCGGGCCAGGCGCCGGTCACCGGGCCCGGCCTCGTCATGGGCACCACGCAGTACATGGCGCCAGAGCGGATCGCCGGCAACCACGGAACGGCGGCGAGCGACCTGTACGCGCTCGGCATCGTGCTGCACGAGTGCCTCACCGGCGTGCCGCCGCACGACGGAACCGCGGCCGACGTGATGGCCGCCCACCTGTACCTGCCGCTGCCCCCGCTGCCCGCCAACGTCCCTCCCGAGCTTGACGTCCTCGTCGACCGGCTGACCAGCAAGGACCCGGCCAAGCGGATCAGCGACGCGGGGGAACTCGCCGACCTGGCCGCCATGCTCCGCGACTCGATCGGCGGCTTCGCCCTCGTGCCGCTCGTGCGTAACGTGGTGCAGTCCGGGCCCGGCGCCGCCATGCAGAGCCGCGTCCCGCAGTCGGGCGACGTCGCGGTCGAGTCGCCGATCGACTGGCCGGGCGCCGACGGGCACGCCGGTGCGGACAGCCCGGCAGGCATGACCCCGAACACCGCGGTGCTGTCCGCCCCGGACGGCTGGGGCGGTCCCCCCGGCTACGTCTCCGACGACTGGAGCGTGCCACCGCGCATGTCGCGGCCCCCCCTCCCCCCCGGTTCCCCCGGTCCCCCCGGCCAGGGTCAGCAAGACCAGCCGCAGGGGAACCGGCGCAAGCGCGCCGGGGCGGTCGCGATCGGCGTCGCCGTGCTGGCGAGCGCCGGGCTCGTCGCGCTGCTTGTCTCCGGCGCGTTCAGCGGGACGCCCGCCGCGAACCAGTCGCCGGCCGGGACCGCGACGACGGGCGCCC
>JAWWPV010000761.1:0-4866 GCA_033854775.1 Trebonia sp. | reverse complement strand
CGCCGGTGCCCCGGCCGGCCACCACCAGTCCCGCCCGTCGGCGACCACCCGCTGCTCCAGGCAGTCGAACTGCGGCGGCAGCCGTCGCCAGCGGCTCGACTCGGTGCCGCCGAGCCCGTCCTGGCCGAACAGCTCAAGCGCGCCGTCGGCGTCGAGCAGCCATACCGCGACCGCCGCCACGCCAAGCCGGGAGCGCAGCTGCTCGGCGAGGGCACCGACGAGCTCGGCGCCGTCCCTGGCCCGCTCGGCCGCCGCGATGGCGACCAGGTCAGGGTCGGGCGAGCCCGGCTTGGGAGAGTCGAGCGGAGACGGCGGCTCCTGGGCGAGAACGGCCGCGGCCATCTCGGGTTCCGGCAGTCCCGCCGCGGCGGCCATGGCAGCGAGCTGGCGGGCGCCCTCGGCCGATGACCAGCCGTGCCGCTCCATCAGCACGCCCCTGGCCATCGCGACGACCGTGGTGGCATCGCGATCGGCACGGACGCGGGCAAGCTCGCGTCGCTGGCGCTCGACGACCGCGGACAGCCTCGGCACGTCCTCGCCGTGTGCCACAAGCATCGCCTCCGTTACGGGTGACCACTCCTTAGCACCCACCCGCGGTCCCGCGTTACCGTGGGACGCATGTCCGAATGCGATCTTCCCGCCCTTATGCGCTGCGCCTTCCCCCAAACTTTAGCATCAGGGAAGCGCGCGGGCGGCGCGTCGCGGTGGACTCGCACCTTCCGGATCATTCACTGTCAAACTCACGCCAGGGACGCGCTCGGCGCCGACGGCGGATTGTATCCGCAATTCTGGCACGTGGCGTGACTGAAAAGCGACTATTCTATAACGGCCAGTCGTTGCGGGTTCGTCCACAGCGGTCCAGGAACGGGAGAGTCGATGGCAGACGTTGAAGGCGCACAGCCACGCCTCGACAGGGCGGCGCTTGAGCAGCTGCTCGCGGGGCTAACCGCCGTGCGCGGCGGCGACTTCAGCACGCGTCTCGCGCTCACCGGCGACCCGCTGGTCGACGAGATCGCGGCTGTGTTCAACCGCATGGTCGATCAGCTTGACCAGTTCACCTCCGAGGTGACCCGGGTCGCCAGGGAGGTCGGCACCGACGGGAAGCTGGGCGGCCAGGCGAACGTCCCTGGCGTCTCCGGGACGTGGAAGGACCTGACCGAGTCGGTCAACGCGATGGCGGGCAACCTAACGTGGCAGGTGCGCAACATCGCGCAGGTCGCCACCGCGGTCGCCAAGGGCGACCTCACGCGGAAGATCGACGTCGACGCGCGCGGCGAGATCCTCGAGCTCAAGACCACCCTCAACACGATGGTCGACAAGCTGTCGGCATTCGCGGACGAGGTCACCAGGGTCGCCCGCGAGGTCGGCACCCAGGGCAACCTGGGCGGCCAGGCGGTGGTGCACGGGGTGTCCGGCACCTGGAAGGACCTGACCGACAACGTCAACTCGATGGCGACCAACCTGACCGGCCAGGTGCGGAACATCGCCCAGGTGACCACCGCGGTGGCGCAGGGTGACCTGACGAAGAAGATCGACGTCGACGCCCGCGGCGAGATCCTCGAGCTGAAGACCACGATCAACACGATGGTCGACCAGCTCTCCTCGTTCGCCGCCGAGGTGACCAGGGTCGCCCGCGAGGTGGGCCGCGAGGGCAAGCTCGGCGGTCAGGCCGAGGTCGAGGGCGTGTCGGGGACGTGGAAGCGGCTGACGGAGAACGTCAACGAGCTCGCGGGCAACCTGACCAGGCAGGTGCGGGCGATCTCCGACGTGACGAGCGCGGTCGGGGCCGGCGACATGACCCAGACGATCGCCGTCGAGGCCGAGGGCGAGGTCGCCGAGCTCAAGGACAGCATCAACGCGATGGTGCGGTCGCTGCGGGAGAGCGTGCAGGCCTCGCAGGACCAGGACTGGCTGAAGACCAACCTGGCGAGCATCGGGTCGATGCTGCAGGGGCACCGGGACCTCGAGGTCGTCGCCGAGCTGATCATGGAGGAGCTGGCGCCGCTGCTCGGGGCGCAGCACGGGACGTTCTTCCTGACCGAGGACTGGAGCGGCGAGCAGCGGCTGCGGCTCATCGCCGGGTACGGGCTGCGCGCCGAGAAGGACGCGCCGATCCAGTACCGGATCGGCCAGTCGCTCATCGGCCAGGTGGCCAAGAGCAGGCGGCCGATCGTGGTCGACGACATCCCGCACGGCTACATCAAGATCTCCTCGGGGCTCGGCGAGGCGTCGCCGTCCAACCTCGCCATCATGCCGATCATGTTCGAGGACCAGGTGCTCGGGGTCGTGGAGCTCGCCTCCTTCAGCAGGTTCTCGCGGATCCAGATCGCCTTCCTCGAGCAGCTCGCGGAGACGCTCGGGATCAGCGTGAACGCGATCATCGCGAACTCGCGCACCGACGCGCTGCTCGAGGAGTCGCAGCGGCTCACGGGTGAGCTCCAGGCGCGCTCGTCGGAGCTCCAGCTGCGGTCGGAAGAGCTGCAGCAGTCCAACGCGGACCTGGAGGACAAGGCGGCGCTGCTCGCCGCGCAAAAGCAGGACATCGAGGCCAAGAACGCGGAGATCGAGCTGGCCAGGGAGGAGATCGAGGCACGGGCCAGGCAGCTCGCGCTCGCCTCGCAGTACAAGTCGCAGTTCCTCGCGAACATGTCCCACGAACTGCGCACCCCGCTGAACAGCCTGCTGATCCTCGCCCGGCTGCTCGCGCAGAACCCGGGGCGGAACCTCAGCGGCAAGCAGGTCGAGTACGCGAACGTCATCCACTCGGCAGGCTCGGACCTGCTCCAGCTCATCAACGACATCCTCGACCTGTCGAAGGTGGAGGCCGGCCGGATGGACGTGCGCGCGGAGCGGTTCTCGCTCGCCACGCTGACCGAGGACATCCAGGCCACCTTCCGGCCGCTGACCGCGGAGAAGGGCCTCGACTTCGAGGTCTCCGTCGAGTCGTCCGCCCCGTCCGAGCTCGTCACCGACCGGCAGCGGCTCCGCCAGGTACTCGGGAACCTGCTCTCCAACGCGGTCAAGTTCACCGAGCGGGGCCAGGTGACACTCCGGGTGGCGGGCGCCCGTGCCGACGCCGCGGGCGCCGACGGCGCCGACGGCGGCCCCGAGGACGAGTCGGTCGCGGCGTTCTCCGTCACCGACACGGGGATCGGCATCGCACCGGAGAACCTGGCAGTGATCTTCGGCGCGTTCCAGCAGGGCGACGGGACGCTGAGCCGCCGCTACGGCGGTACCGGCCTTGGGCTGTCGATCGCCAGCGAGGTCAGCTCGCTGCTCGGCGGCACGATCAGCGCCACGAGCGACCTGGGGCACGGCAGCACCTTCACCCTGTCGGTGCCTGCGGTGCTGCCGGACATCCCGCCGTCCCTCCCGGCACCGGAGAACGCGTTCGCCGTGCCGGACGCCTTCGGCGGGTTCGATGACCCGCTCGGCCTTGACGGGCTGGCCGCGGACCGGAACCACCTTGGCGGCGCCGGCCCCGACGCCATCGACCACCTGCACGCCGTGACCACGCGGGCCACCGCACTCGCGGCGACGGCCACCGCCGAGCACGATGACGGCAGTGCCGATGCTCCGGTGTCCGCCGGCGCGGCGGGCGCGCCAGCCGGGAACGGGCGCGGGCCTGGCCCGGCTGGCTCGCGGGACAGGAAGGTCCTGGTCTTCGAGCCCACGAGCGGCGGGCTGCTGACGCTGCTCGCCCACAGCGCGGTCTCCGACCTCGCGCAGCTGAGTGCGACCGTGCGGGTCAGCACGGCCACGAGTCCCGGCCAGGGGACCGCGATGCTCGCCGCTGAGCCGTTCCGGTGCGTGGTCGTGGACCTCGGCATGCCGGCCACCCTTAAGTTCCTCGACCAGGTCCAGGAGAAGCCTGACCTGCGCGAGATCCCCGTCCTCGCGCACGCGCCGGGAGAGCCGGGCACCGACATGCGGGACCGCCTCGCGGCGCTGCGCTACGGTTACCCCTCGTTTGAGCTGCTGGCGTCGCTCGACGACCTCCGGGAGCGGATCACGCTCCACCTGTCCGCGGCGCAGCCAGGCCAGGTGCCGGCACTGGTCCGCGACGTGCCGGAGCCCGTCGCCGCCCCCTCGTCGGGCGCTCATCACGTGACCGCGCCAGCCGACCACCCGTCCCTGCGCGGCAAGCACGTTCTCGTGATCGACGACGACGCGCGTAATGTCTTCGCGATCTCAAGCACGCTTGAGCTGCATGACCTGCGGGTGACGCAGGCGGGTGACGGCCGCCGGGGCATCGAGGAGCTCCGCGCCGCCCCGGACACCGACCTGATCCTGATGGACGTCATGATGCCGGGGATGGACGGTTACGCGACGATGCTCGCCATCAGGCAGATGCCGCAGTTCAGGCGGCTGCCCATCATCGCGGTCACCGCGCGCGCCATGCCGGGCGACCGCGAGAAGAGCCTCGCCGCCGGCGCCAACGACTACGTCACCAAGCCGGTCGACACCGAGGAACTGCTCGCCTGCATGGAGCGCTGGCTGTCCAAGATCTGAGGTCAGCCCGGGTAACCGGGCCGCTGGTGCCGGCCAGTGCGCGAAGCTGGCCGGCCGCCGCCTTGAAGGATCATCCCGAACGAGTGCGTAGTTCCCGCGATGGGCTAATGTCCGCCCGGGCGCAACGCACCCGTCAGCCTGCCGTCCCTCCCGGGTACCCATGCGGTTCGCTGCCTTATCCCAGCCGGCCGGCGGCCACGGATGCTGCGGGCCGGCTGTTTTCATGATCGCGGGTCATCGGGGGCGGATATCGCCACTTTTGACCCGCGGTAATTTTTAACGGCCGGATCATGACCGGTGGTTTGTTCTATTTTGTGGTGATGATGCGCCGGTTCGCGGGGTGTTTTCCCGCGA
>JAWWPV010000760.1:0-6561 GCA_033854775.1 Trebonia sp. | reverse complement strand
CGCGGATCCACGACCACGAACGGGAAGCCGTGCTCCCGCAGCGCCCGCAGTTCGTCGGCGGATTCCTCGGGAAGCACCAGGACCGCGCCGTCAGCGTCGCCGCCGGCCAGCCGCTCGAGCAGCGAGGTCTCCCGCTCGTGGGAGTGCCGGGTGGGGCCGATCACGGCCCGCAGGTCGTGCTCGTAGAGCGCTTCCGCGGCGCCGGACAGGATCTGCGCGAAGTAGCCAGGATGCACGAGCGGCATAGAGACGCCGATCAGGCCCGTGGGTGACGCCATCCGGGGACGCCGACCCCCAGCCTGGTAGCCGCGCTCGCGCAGCACGAGCTCGACGGCCTGCCTGGTCTCGCCGGACACGTCCGAGCGACCGTTGAGCACGCGCGACACCGTCGCGATCGAGACACCGGCCGCCTCAGCCACCTGCCTGATCGTCACCTTCCCCTGCCGGGCGCCGCCCGGTTCGCTGGCTTTCACAACTGAATTGAAACATTTTCCGGAACAGGCATGGCATCACCATACGGGGCCGCCGTGCGGTCGACCCGGATAGCCCCGCGTGCTAGCGGTAATCCGGGGCGTAGCGTGTCCGGTGTGGTTCGCTATCGGGTGCTGATCTCGGGTCGCGTGCAGGGCGTGTTCTTCCGCGACACGTGCCGCAGGATGGCCGAGCGGCACGACGTGAGCGGCTGGGTGCGGAACCTCCCGGACGGCAGCGTCGAGGCGGTCTTCGAGGGATCCGCCGAGGAAGTCCGCCGCCTGGTGGAGTGGTCGCGCCATGGCCCGCGCTCCGCCGTGGTGGAGGACGTCCGCGTGCGGGCCGAACCGCCCGAGGGGATCAGCGGATTCCAGATCAAATTAGGAGATCCCGAACGGTAGCGGCGTGACCGTGGACGGTCACGCCGGCGGCCGCGGGGCTTCGCCGCACCGGCAGGGACCTTGCTAGCCGTTACGGCCGCGGTGGGACTGGGGGACGCGGCCGTAGGGCTGGGTCGGGGGTGGCTGCGGGACGACGACCGGGATGTCCAGGGTCAGCTCCTTGTCGCTGATCGTCGCCGGCTCGCCGTGGTGCAGGATGTCCAGGGGCTCGCCGGCCAGCACCGTGTAGGTGGCGGAACGGTCGTGGACCGCGACGAGCATGGTGCGGCCACGGTAACGCATCCTGAAGGACAGGCGGACGATGCCCGGCGGGAGCTTCGGGCTGAAGCACAGCTGGCCGAGGACCGCGCGCATCCCGCCGAAGCCGCTGACCAGGGCGGTCCACGCGCCGGCCAGGGAGGCGATGTGCAGGCCGTCCTTCGTGTTGTGCTCGCGGTCCTGTAGGTCCATGAGGGCGGCCTCGGCCAGGTAGTCGTAGGCGAGGTTGAGGTGGCCGACCTCGGCGGCCATGACCGCCTGGGTGGCCGGCGACAGGCTTGAGTCCCTGACCGTGATGGCCTCGTAGTAGTCGAAGTTGCGGTGCATCTGCTCGGGGGTGAAGGCGTCGGGGCGCATCTGCATGGCGAGCACCACGTCGGCCTGCTTGACGACCTGCTTGCGGTACAGCTGGAAGTACGGGTAGTGCAGCAGCAGCGGGTAGTGGTCCTCTGGCGTCTCCTTGAAGTCCCAGCGTGCGTACTTGGTGAAGCCGTCGTGCTGCGGGTGCACCTTGAGAGATTCGTCGAACGGGATGAACATGTCCTCGGCGGCGTCGCGCCAGGACGCCACTTCCTCGCTTGTCACGCCAAGGTCACGCGCCTCGAACTGACGCTTTTCCACCAGATCGGCGGCGGCGGCGAGGTTGTGCTGCGCCATCAGGTTCGTGTATACGTTGTTGTCCTTGATCGCGCTGTACTCGTCCGGGCCGGTGACGCCCTCGATGCGGAACTTGCCGCTGGCGTCGTGCTGGCCGAGTGAGCGCCACAGGCGGGCGGTCTCGATGAGGATCGGGAGGCCGATCTCCCGCTCGAATTCCTCGTCCTCGGTGGCGTCGAGGTAGTTGACGACGGCGGCCGCGATGTCGGCGTTGATGTGGAAGGCGGCCGTGCCGGCCGGCCAGTAGCCTGAGCACTCCTCGCCGTGGATCGTCCGCCACGCGAAAGCCGCGCCCGCGAGGCCGAGTTCGGCCGCGTGTGCGCGCGCGGTGTCGAGGGTAATGGCCCGCCAGCGCAGCGCGTCCGCCGCGGCGGCCGGGTGCGTGTAGGTCAGCACCGGGAGCACGAACGCCTCGGTGTCCCAGAACGTGTGCCCGTCGTACCCGGTCCCCGTCAGCCCCTTCGCGGGGATTGGCCGCTGCTCGGCGCGGGCGCCTGCCTGCAGGATGTGGAAGAGCCCGAACCGTACGGCCTGCTGGATCTCCACGTCGCCGTCGACCTCGACGTCCGCGCCCTCCCAGAAGGCGTCGAGGAACTCGCGCTGCTCCTTCAGCAGCCCGTCCCAGCCGGTCAGTTCCGCCGCGGCCAGGGCGCCCGCCACTTGGTCGACGAGCGCGGGCCGCGACCGCTGGCTCGACCAGCCGTAGCCGAGGTACTTGACCAGCCGCAGCTCCTTGCCTTGCGGCACCTCGGCGGCGACCGTGAGCCGCCCCATGTCGGGGAAGGACTCCACGTTAAGCGCCATGCGCTCGGGACCGGTGACCTCGTGGGCCATCCCGGCGGCCAGCCGCAGCTTGCTCGACCGGGTCCCGTGCACCAGGATCGCCCGGGGCCGGTTGCCGTCGGTGGCGTTGTGCTCCTCGCTGACCAGCGGTTCAGCGAGCATCGCAGCGGCACGCGGGTCGATCGCCGTGACGGGGATTTCCTCGTTCGCCACGATTTCCGACAGCACCACGACGCGCACCGGCTCGCCGCCCGGGGAGTCGGCGGGCTCTTCCGCGCTGGGATCCACCGGGAGGGTCACGGGGGTGACGCTGTAGCTGATCGCCGCGATCGCGCGCTGGGTCAGCGAGACGAGCCGCACCGACTTGACCTTGACCGTGTGCCCGGCGGGCGAGGTCCACACGACTTCCCGCGTCAGGGTGCCCGCGCGCATGTCGAGGCTGCGGGTGTGCGAGCGGACGATGCCGTACCTGACGTCGAGCGGCTCGTCGTTGACCAGCAGCCGGATGATCTTGCCGTTTGTCACGTTGATCACGGTCTGCCCCATGTCGGGGAAGCCGTAGCCAGCCTCCGCGTACGGCAGCGGGCGGTCCTCGTACAGCGAGTTCAGGTAGGTGCCCGGCAGGCCGTGCGGATCCCCCTCGTCCAGGTTGCCGCGCAGCCCGATGTGGCCGTTGGACAGGGCGAAGACCGACTCACTCTGCGCGATCAGGTCGAGGTCAAGTGAGCTCTCGGTCAGCCGCCACCGATCCAGGCCGTACGGCTCGTTCTCAATCACTGGTCCTGCACCTTTGCCCTTACAGGAGTTCCGCTAGGTCCTTGACTACCACGTCGGCGCCGTGCGCGTGCAGCTCATTGGCCTGGCCGACCCGGTCCACGCCGACGACGAACCCGAAATTCCCCGCCCGCCCGGCGGCCACCCCGGCCAAAGCGTCCTCATATACGCATCCGTTCGCCGCGGTGACGCCGAGCAGCCGCGCCGCCTCCAGGAACGTGTCAGGCGCGGGCTTGCCGCGCAGGTTGGCGGCCTCGGCCACCTGGTGGTCGACCCTGACCTCAAACAGGCTGTCCACGCCGGCCGCCTTGAGCACCGCCTCGGTGTTCGCGCTCGACGACACGATCGCGGTGCGCAGCCCCGCCTCGCGCACCGCATTGACGTAGCGGACCGACCCCTCGTAGGGCTGCACGCCGTCGCGCTCGATCACCTGCAGGATGAGTTCGTTCTTCTTGTTGCTCAGGCCCCAGATCGTCGGCTTTCCCGCGGGATCAGACTCCTCGCCCATCGGGAGCTCGATCCCCCGGGATGCCAGGAAGGAGGCCGTGCCGTCAAGGCGCGGCCTCCCGTCGACGTACTGGTCGTAGTCACCGACCGGATCGAAGGGGACGAAGGGCTGGTTGTGCGACGCGGACCAGTCATGCAGGAAGGCGTCGAACGTTTCCTTCCAGGCCGCGTCGTGCACCTTCGCCGTCTGGGTGATCACCCCGTCCATGTCGAACAGGCACGCGGTTATCGCGTCGGGCAGGCCTAGCATGAGGGCCTCACTTGCCCCGCCGAAGAGAGCTGGCGGTTGGTGTGGACGGATGGTGCTTTAGCCGGAAAAGCCCGGCTTGCCGTTGTCGTCGGGCAGTTCGAGGTCACTCTTCGCCAGCTCCTCGATGTTGACATCCTTGAAGGTCACTACCCGCACGTTCTTGACGAAGCGAGCGGGGCGGTACATGTCCCATACCCAGGCATCGTGCATGGTGACTTCGAAGAAAACCTCGCCGTTGTCCGCGGCGCGCACCTTGAGGTCCACGTCGTTCGTCAGGTAGAACCGGCGCTCGGTCTCCACGACGTGGGTGAACAGGCCAACGACGTCGCGGTACTCACGGTAGAGCTGAAGCTCCATCTCCGCTTCGTACTTCTCCAGGTCTTCCGCGCTCATGGGTCCTATTCTCCCTCCGCCGGCCGGCCGTCGGGCACGCACCTGAAGGACCGGCGGTGGACGGCGGATGGCCCGTGCTCCGCCAGCGCCCGCAGGTGCTCGTCGGTTGCATACCCCTTGTGACGGCAGAAGCCATATACGGGATAACGCTCATCGAGCTCGCACATCATCCGGTCCCTGGTCACCTTGGCGACGATCGACGCGGCCGCGACCGACGCGGCCACGCGGTCCCCCTTCCACATCGCCAGGGCCGGCATGCCGAGTCCCTGGACAGGGAAACCGTCCGTCAGCACGTACTCGGGCCGCTTCCGTAGTCCCGCGCACGCGCGGCGCATGCCCTCGACGTTGCACACGTGCAGCCCGATAGCGTCGATCTCGGTGTGCGGGATCGTGGTGACGTGCCAGTCGAGCGCGCGGGAGACGATGCTCTCGTAGGCGTCCTCGCGGGCGGCGGGGCTGAGTAGCTTGGAGTCGGCGAGCTCGCCGATGCGCTTGATCGCGGCCCGGTCAAGGACGACCGCCGCGACCACGAGCGGCCCGGCGCACGCGCCACGACCTGCCTCATCGACGCCCGCGACGGGCGCGAGGCCGGCGCGCGCGAGCGCGTGCTCATAAGCGGCGAGCCCGGCGTCTCGCCGTGGTGTGTAGGAGGGAGCAGCCATCACAGGCAGCGTACGCCAACCGCGCTAAGAGCGACGCTCGCGCCGGGACTTTAGGTGGCGGCGGGCCCTGCGCTGGAGCCAGGTGATCGGGACCGCGCCGATGAAACCGAGGGCGAGCGGCAGCGGCGAGGTGGCGGGGCGGACCGGGGTGCCGTTGTCAAGCGCCGCTTCCAGGGCACCGCTCGAGCCGCCGGCCGCCGCGTTGGAGGAGTTCAGTTGCGGCTGCTCGAAGGTCGCCGGGATGTTGAGGAAGCCCCACTTGCTCGGCGGCCAGATGATCACGAAGGCGCGGCCGAGAACGGCGCTCTCCGGGATGCTGCCGCCGCCGGGATCGCCCCTGTGCCCTCTGGAGTCGAAGGAGATGGCGCGGTGGTCGCCCATCACCCACAGGCTGCCAGGCGCGACCGTGACGCTGGGGAAGGGGGTGGACGGAGGGTTGCCCGGATACACGTAGGAACTCTCGCTGAGCCCCACGCCGTTGACCGTGACCTGGCCCTTGGAGTTGCAGCAGGCCACATGGTCGCCCGGCAGTCCGATGACGCGCTTGATGTAGATGGAGGAGTCGTGGCTGATGCCGACGATGCCCTCAAGCTCGCTGACCGCCTTGCTGAAGATGTTCGAGCTGGGGGGTGGGTTACCAGCGTCCCACGAGCTGCTGCCGTCGAAGACGACGATGTCGCCTCGGTCGATCGACCGGGTGTGGTAGACGATCTTGTTGATGAGCACCCGGTCGCCGATTGCGAGGGTGTTCTGCATCGAGCCCGACGGGATGAAGAAGGCCTGGATCGCGAAGGTCTTGATGACGAGCGCGAGCACGAGCGCGACGACGATGAGCACGGGAAGCTCGCGCCAGAAGCTGCGCCGCCGCTTACCGCTCTTGCCGCTCTTGCTGCCCTTGGCGTCCGCGGCGGGATCCTCCGTGCTGCCCCTGCCCCCGTCATGGCCGTCGCCCCCGGCGCCGTCCGCCCCGGTGCCGTCACTCCCTGGGTCGCCTGCCCCGCCTGGTCCTGGGATTGAGCCGAGGCCCGGGATCGCCTGGGTGTCCGCAAGCTCGGGCACGGGGTCGGCCGGGCCCCACGGCGGTGACCCCACACCATCCCCGTTCATCCGTGCTCCCCCTGTCCGCTTGCGCCGGGCCGCGCCGTCATCCCTCATCACTGTGAGCGTATCGTCCCTTCCGCGAAGCCGATCGCCCGTGCCGCGTCGATGAGCCTTCGTATCCTGCCCTTCGAGCTGGCACTTTGACGCACCGGCAGAGCAGGATAAGAGGTTCATCCGGAATGGTCCCGAGACCCTCAGTTGTCTTCCGGGGAGACGACCCTCCGGTGGGTGGCGCCCGGCCCGCGCCGGCGACGCCGGCGCCAGGTAAGAGCCACCGCGCCCGCGAACGCGGTACCGCCCGCCA
>JAWWPV010000759.1:0-7331 GCA_033854775.1 Trebonia sp. | reverse complement strand
GCGCCGGGTCACCCGGGCCGACCACGCGGGTTGCCCCTGGGGGCCACAGGGCTATTCAGGTACTGGCCTTGGGGGCCGTACGGCCAATTCGGTATCGGCCCCGGGGGCCATAGGGCCAGTAGAGGTGTGCGGGGCCCCAGGGCCATCACGTACTGGGCCCGGGGGCCATTCATAGGGCCAATAGAGGGCCCCAGGGCCATTACGCGCTGGCCCTGGGGGTCACAGGGCCAGAGCGCGGTTGGTCCCGGGTTAGGCCAGCGGGAGGAGAGGGGAGCCGGCGCGACGGGCGGGGCCGACTGAGCGGCCCGTGACGGTCGCGGCCAGCTGGCCGCACGCGCCGTCGATCTCGCGGCCGCGGGTGTCGCGGACGGTCACCGCGACGCCGTGGTCGGCCACGCGGCGGGCGAACTCCTCCTGGACGCCGGGGCGGGAGGCGGTCCACTTCGAGCCGGGAGTCGGGTTGAGCGGGATCAGGTTCACGTGCGCCAGGTGGCCCGCCAGCAGCGAGCCGAGCAGGTCCGCGCGCCACGGCTGGTCGTTGATGTCCCTGATCAGCGCGTACTCGATCGAGATGCGGCGCCCCGTGACCGCGGCGTAGTCCCAGGCCGCGTCGAGGACCTCGGCCACCTTCCAGCGGCGGTTCACGGGGACCAGCTCGTCGCGGGCCTCGTCGTCGGGTGCGTGCAACGAGACGGCGAGCCGGAGGGTCAGCCCCTCCGCGGTCAGCCGCTTGACCGCGGGCACCAGGCCAACCGTCGACACGGTAAGCGAACGCTGCGAGATGCCGAGCCCGCCGGGGACGGGGTCGGACAACCGGTGAATCGCGCCGAGGAGGTTCTTGTAGTTGGCCAGGGGCTCGCCCATGCCCATGAAGACGATATTGGAGATACGCGAGGTACTCGTGGGATGCGAGGGGGCAATAGCGCGCACCGCCCGCTCCCCCGCCACGACCTGGGCGACGATCTCGGCCGTGGACAGGTTCCTGGTCAGCCCTGCCTGTCCGGTCGCGCAGAACGGGCAGCCCATCCCGCACCCGGCCTGCGACGACACGCACATCGTGACCCGGTCCGGGTACTTCATCAGCACCGACTCGACCAGGGCGCCGTCGTGCAGGCGCCACAGCATCTTGCGGGTCGCGCCGTCGTCGCAGGTGAGCTCCCGCTCGGAGGTCAGCAGCCGCGGCAGGAGTTCATCGGCCAAGGTCTCGCGGACCCCGGCGGGGAGGTCCGTCATGTCAGCGGGAGAGTCGGTGTACCTTGCGAAGTAGTGCCTGGATAGCTGGTCGGCGCGGAACGGCTGCTCCCCGAGCGCCGTGACAGCCGCACGCCGGCCGGCCAGATCGAGATCGGCAAGGTGGCGGGGTGGGTGCGTCACGGTGACTCCGTTCGGGATTTTGACCGGTTACCACTCAGTGAGTACTTGATCACGGAGGGCAAACAGGGCGATAGTGGGAATATGGCAATTATGCTGTCAGATCCAAATCCGTTCCCGCCGGTCGTCGCGCTGCTCGACAGTGTGAGCCCGTACGGGTCCAGGCGGCTGACGGTTGAGTTCGACGGCACCACCACGGCCGCGTACCTGCGTGACGAGACGACGGTGATCGCCGCCACCTGGATAGCCAACCATGTCCGCGCACCGCGCACTACTGATCCGGAAAGGGTCAACGCCGGGCAGGCACCCGTTATGCCCGCAGGCCGCACCAGGCACCCGCGCGGCAGCCCGCCGCTCGACCCGGCCAACTTGCAGGCACTCTGGTTCGAGGAGGGCGACGGGGTCGCGCTGCTTGAGCGCGGCACCCTGCTCGCCGTGATCCCCGGCTGGGCGGACTCCAGCCGCGGCCTGCCCGGCTACAGCAGGGACGTGATCGGGCAGACCCCGTTCGCCTGGGCGCTCGACGACGCCATCGACGGGCTGGGCGCCCGGGTGGAGCGGGCCGCCGAGTTCTGGAAGTGGCGCGACTCGACGGGCGGCTGGGCGCAGTTCCAGTCCGCCGCGCTCGGGCACCTCACCTCACGGCTCGGGCCAGGCGCCCACTACTGGGACGGGGCGCCGGGCAAGCGGCCCTCGATCGGCATCTCCGAGCGGCCCTCCGGGCCCGACCGGCCGTTCACGATCCTGACCACCGTCGGGATGAGCGCGCAGCGGATGCCGGTCGTCGAGCAGGTCGTCGATGACCCCACCGACTACGCGCGGATCGAGCTCGCGGTCGCGACCACGCTGCCGCCGGGGGTGGCGGCGCTGGCGTTCCTCTGGCTAGCGGGCTACCCGTGGCGCGCGGTGACCTGGTTCGGCCCCGGGCACAGCATCCGCTGGTACGACAAGCCGTCGACCTTCCCGCTCGGCGGCGGGTACGAGGGCGTGCTGCTGCTTGAGGACCCCTCCGGGCTCACCGGGCCGCCGGTGCCCGACCTGTCCGGGTTCTCGGTCGACGGCGACCCGGTCCGCTGGCTGTGGATCGTCCCGATCACCGAACGGTCCAGGCAAGTCGCCAAGGACTACGGCTCGGCGACCCTGGTGAACCGCCTGGCGGCACAGGGGCGCAGCTGGGTCGTCCACCCGCCCCAGAAGGCAACGCGCTGACGCGGAATCCGCAGGGAACCTACAACCAGACATTCCCGTGCATCGTCTCCTAGCATGTCCGGTTCTTTGGAACTGAGTGAGGAGATAAGAATGGGCTGGGGACATTTCACACGGGTAACGTCAGTTACGGGAATCGCTGTATTTGGCCTGGGCACTGGGCTTGCGCTGACGGCTTGTTCACCGACCACATCGGAGCCTGGTGCCTCAACCACGATCACCAATGCCGCGGCGAGCGCGCCGGCCTCTGGCACCCCGGCGTCCACCGCGAGCGCATCCGCCTCTAACACGGTTGCCCCGTCAGGCGCGCCGGCTTCTGTCCCGTCGTCCGCTCCCGCGACGCCGACGCCGACCGGCACCGTTGCCAACGCCGTCCCGGTGAAGATTGCCGCGAACGGGCCGTATTTCGTGGTTTGGAGCTGCGACGACAAGCCGCTGGTTGAGCCGACGGGCTACGTGCTCTCGTGCGGCGACGGCGGCAACGGCATTAAAAGCGCACACTGGACAAGCTGGACGCCGAACGGCGCGACTGGCGTCGGAACCGAGTACCTGAACGCCTGCATTCCGAATTGCGCCGAGGGCACGATCATCGACTACCCCGTTGACATCTCGCTGACCGGCAGCTACCTGGCGGCACAGGACTTGCCGTTTGCGTACGCGAAGATTACCTTCACCTACCTAGCCGCCCGGCCGCCGATCTACGTCACGGTGAACGGCAAGGTCGGACTCGCGCACCCCGCCACCTGGTCACCGCCGCTCCCGGAGCGGCCCGCTTCCCACTCGGCTGGCAGCTGAGCGGGCACCCGTCCGCCCTTGAACTGTTAACGGCACCGTTAACAGTTCAAGGGAGAGCCGGTTTAGCCGTGAATGTGCAGGTTGACGCCTAGCAGGACGAGCCACCAGAGGAAGATCGCCAGGATGGCGCTGGCCACAGCGCGCAGCCAGCTGAGTCCGAGATAGCCGTGGTCCCAGGCGATAAAGCCGCCGATAACCACATACACCAGAATGATCAGGTTCCTGACCCATCGAGCGGACATGCCCATGTCTCCGTTTCAGGAAGGCCGTGCCCTACCTGGCCGTGCCGTTTTGCCGCCCATCAACTGCCTTGAAATTGGGAGGTTAAACACGGGGCCCAAGGCCGTGGGCTGAGGTTCGCGCGCATACCTCGGCCCGGGGCGGGTAATTCAGGTCATTCCGAACGGGTGCGCGGCTTCGCCTATTACGCCACGCCAGAACAATAGATAGCTATTGATGACGGGGAGATGCGTGATACATCGTTCACCCGCCGCGCATTAAAGGGTCATGGTGGGCGGGAGGCGAGCGGAGCGGTGGCCACGCACTCGTTTGGCTGACTCCCGCGAGCCGGGAGCGGACGCGCGGCGGAGCTGGGCGCTCAGCCGGTGCTGACCTTGATCTCTAGCGGACGAAGACCGCGAGGAGGAGCCAGACGACGGGCGCGCAGGCGAGCAGGGAGTCGATGCGGTCGAGGACGCCGCCATGACCGGGGAGCAGGGTGCCCATGTCCTTGATGGCCAGGTCGCGCTTGATCATTGACTCGGCCAGGTCGCCGAAGACGGCGGCGGCCAGCGCCGCGATGCCCGTGATGACGCCCTGCCACCAGTGACCGTGGAGCAATGTCGGGAGCATTATCCCGCCCGCCACGATGCAGAGGAAAGCGGAGCCCGCGAGGCCTTCCCAGGTTTTCTTCGGGGAGATGACGGGGGCCATCTTGTGGCCGCCGGTGAACGGGGTGAGCGTGATGCCGGCGAAATAACCGCCGATGTCGCTGCAGATCGCGAGGACAATGAAGATCAGGACGCGCTTGCCGCCGTCGGCCGGCGCGAGCATCGCGGAAACGGTCGCGCCGAGCAGCGGCAGGTAGGCAACGGCGAACAGGCCGGCGGTGACGTCCTTCACGTAGCCGCCGGTGCCGCCGAAGATGCGGTAGACCAAGATCCCGAGGACCGTGAGCGCGAACGCGGCCATGACCGCGCCGCCCGCCGCCCAGTAGGCGGCGGTCAGCATCGCCGCGCCGCCGAGCGCGACCGGGACAAGCGGGACGTTGATGTCCTTGGTCTTGAGCGCGCCGGCCAGCTCGTGCAGGCCGATCGCGAGGGCGGCGCCCATGTAGATGAGGAACGTCGCCTTCACCGTGAGCAAGGTGAGCAGCGCCAGGCCGCCGAGGACCACGCCGACGCCGATGGCGACGGGCAGGTTCCGGCCCGTCCTGATCACCTTGGGGAGCGGCTCCGCCGCCGCGGCCGCCGGAGGGATGTTCTCCGGGACCGGGTTGTCCGCTGCCATGTCCGTGATCTTCATGGGACGCTCGCTGTAAGCCGCATCGCTCAGATCTCGAGCAGCTCGGATTCCTTGTGCTTGAGCAGATCGTCGATCTTCGCGACGTAGCTGTCGGTGAGCTTCTGCAGCTCGCCCTCCGCCCGGTGCACCTCGTCCTCGCCGGCCTCGGCGTTCTTGACCATCTTGTCGAGCGCGTCCTTGGCGTGCCGCCTGATGTTGCGGATGCTGACGCGGCTGTCCTCCGCCTTGGACCTGGCGGTCTTGACGTACTCCCGGCGGCGCTCCTCGGTCAGCTCAGGGAAGACCACGCGGATGAGCACGCCGTCGCTGGTCGGGTTGACGCCCAGGTCGCTGTTCCTGATCGCCTTCTCGATGGCGGACGCGGACCCCTTGTCGAAGGGCTGTATGGTGATCATTCGCGGCTCGGGCACGTGGAACGACGCGAGCTGGTTCAGCGGGGTCTGCGTGCCGTAGTACTCGGCGGTGATCTTCGAGAAGACGCTGGGGGTAACGCGACCGGTGCGGATGTTGCTGAAGTCTTCCTGGGCGACCGTGACGGCCTTGTCCATCTTCTCTTCGGCTTCGAAGAGGGTGTCATCGATCATGGTTCGGCTCCTGTGCACTGACGGCGGCGTTGACCACACTACCCGGATACACGCGCGCCGCGCGGCCCGGCGGGGTTACACCGGGCCGCGCGACGCGCGGCTGTCACTGCTATCTGCTGCTATGCGGCGGTTCGGGCCTTGGGGCCTTGGGGCCCTGGGCCTCAGGCCTGGCCAACGCGGAAGCGGGCGAAGGCCTTGACGTTCACCTGGCCGGCCGCGAGGACCGACTTGATGGACTGCTTCGGGTCCTTCACGGACGCCTGCTCGGTGAGCACGACGTCCTTGAAGAAGGCACCGAGGCGGCCCTCGACGATCCGCGGGATAGCCTGCTCCGGCTTGCCTTCCTCGCGGGTGATCTCCTCCGCGATCCGGCGCTCCTTCTCGACCACGTCGGCGGGCACCTCGTCACGGGTGACGTACTGGGCACCGGCCGCGGCGATCTGCTGCGCGATGTCCTTGGCGACCGCCTCGTTGTCCGCGTCGAGCTGGACGAGCACGCCGATGGTCGGCGGCAGGTCCCGGTCGGACTTGTGCAGGTAGGTGGCCACGTAGCCGCCATCGAGCATGGCGTACCGGCCGAGCTCGATCTTCTCCTTGATGGACCCGCTGGCGTCCTCGATGAGCTGCTCGACGGTCTTGCCCTCGGCCGTCTGGGTCGCGAGCAGGGCCAGCCGGTCGGCGGGCTTGCTCGCGATGGCCGCCTTCGCGACCTTGGCGGCCAGTTCCTGGAAGCCCTCGTTCTTGGCCACGAAGTCGGTCTCGCAGTTCAGCTCGACCAGGACGCCCGCGCTGGTGCCCGCGAGCTGGGCTATCACCAGGCCGTTGGCGGCGGTCCTGTCGGCCCGCTTGCCCGCGTCCTTGACGCCCTTCTTGCGCAGGAGCTCGATGGCCTGGTCGATGTTGCCATCGGCCTCGGTCAGGGCGTTCTTGCAGTCCAAAAAGCCGGCGCCGGACAAGTCCCGGAGCCGCTTCACGTCAGCGGCGGAAATGTTCGCCATTGTCCCTTCCTCGCTGTGGAGTGGTTGTCAGCGTCACTCGGCGTTGTCGGCGGTGGCGGGCTCGGCGTCCGCGGCGTCGGGGGCGTCCGCGGCGTCTTCGGCGGCGGCCTCGGCGTCCGCGGGAGCTGCCTCGGCGGCGGCCTCAGCGATCTCGGCGGTCTCGGGGGCGGCCTCAGCGATCTCGGCGTCGGCAACGGCCTCGTCAGAGACCGCGGACTCCTGGATCTCCTCGGCGGGAGCCGCGGCACCGGCCGGAGCGCCCTCAAGCAGGTCGCGCTCCCACTCGGGCAGCGGCTCCTCGATCGTCGTCGAGAACTGGTCGTCGGTCGGCTTAACGTCGGCGTCAGAAGCGCCCGCCCTGGACATGAGGCCGTCGGCCACCGCGTCGGCGACCACCCGGGTGAGCAGCGCCACGGAGCGGATCGCGTCGTCGTTGCCGGGGATCGGGTAGGTCACCTCGTCCGGGTCGCAGTTCGTGTCGAGGATCGCGACCACCGGGATGTTCAGCTTGCGCGCCTCGTTGACCGCGATGTGCTCCTTCTTGGTGTCCACCACCCAGATGGCGCTCGGCACGCGGGCCATGTCCCTGATGCCGCCCAGGGTCTTGTCGAGCTTGTCGCGCTCGCGCTTGAGGCCCAGCAGTTCCTTCTTCGTCATGCCGGAGCCGGCCACGTCGCCGAAGTCGAGCTCCTCGAGCTCCTTGAGACGCTGCAGCCGCTTGTAGACGGTGGAGAAGTTGGTGAGCATGCCGCCCAGCCAGCGCTGGTTCACGTACGGCATGCCGACCCGGCGCGCCTGCTCGGCGATCGCCTCCTGGGACTGCTTCTTCGTGCCGACGTAGAGGATCGAGCCG
>JAWWPV010000758.1:0-2894 GCA_033854775.1 Trebonia sp. | reverse complement strand
TTTCTGAACGCCAGCACGTAGGTGCCGGTCTCCGGGGCGGTCAGCGTGCCGGTGTATCTCGCGCCGTAGCCCGTCGCCGCGTAAGCCGGGGTCAGGTCGGTGCTCCGGATCGCCGACAGGGACGAGTCGGTGGGCAGGCCCTGCACGTAGTTCACCGTGGTCCCCGTTCCGGCCGCGGCCTGGATGCCCTGCAGCGGGGTCACGTTGAACGTGGAGTTCACGTGGGCGCTGCCGCCGCCGGTGTCGGTCGGGGCGGCGGAGGCGGCCGGGCCGATCACCGCCACGCTTCCGGCGCCGCTCGCCGACAGCGGCAGGGTGCCGCCGCCGTTCTTCAGTAGCACCGTGCCGGCCTCGGCGACGGAAGTGGAGACCGCCTGGTGCGCGGCGGTGGTGACGGTCGCGCTGGTCGTCCCGGTCGGCGGGTTGTTGAACTCGTTGAACTTGAACATCTCGGTGAGGATGCGGCTGACCATGCCGTTGAGCGTGGCCGTGGAGACCTGGCCGGACTGGACGGCCGCCTGGAGCGCCGGGCCGTAGAACACCGCCGAGGGCATCTCCTGGTCATTGCCGGCGTCGGCGGACTGCACCGTGGAGTGGGTGGCGCCGTAGTCCGACGTGACGAAGCCGGGGTAGTCCCAATTCTGGTCCAGGGTGGTCTGCAGCAGGTACTGGTTCTGGCAGGCGGCCTGGCTGTTGATGTAGCTGTAGGCGCACATCACCGACGCTGCGTGGCCCTCCGTCGTCCCGGCATAGAACGCGGGAAGGTAGATCTCCTGCTCCGCCCGGGTGCTCACGATCGCGTTGTCGGCCGGGGCGTTGCGGTTGGTCTCCTGGTTGTAGACGGCGAAGTGCTTGATCTGCGCCATCTCGTCCTGGCTCTGCACGCCGTTGATGTCGGCGACCGCCAGCGCGGAGTTCAGGTACGGGTCCTCGGTGAAGGCCTCGAACGACCGTCCCCAGCGCGGGTCGCGGTCGATGTTGACCGTCGGCCCCAGGTCGACCATGGCGCCCTTGGCCCGCTCTTCGGAGCCGACGACCTGGCCGTACTGGGTAGCCAGGGAGGTGTCGAAGGAGGCCGCCAGGGAAACAGCGGAGGGCATCTGCGTGACGCCGGTCAGGCCGTCGCCCACGCCGAGCGGGCCGTCTTCCTCACCGATGGCCGGGATGCACAGGCTCGGGATCGCGGCGATGTAGAAGACGTACGGCTGGCTGGACCCGGCCCCCGTCACCATGTTGATCTTGTCGGCCAGGGTCATCTGCGCCATGAGCATCGACACCCGCTGCGCCACCGGCAGCGACTGGTTGAGCCACGGGCAGGAGGCCGTGGCCGCGGTCGTCCGGGCGGTGTCCCCGGCCTGGGCCGCGGCGCCCGAGGCGGGGGCCACGAGCGCCGCCACCGGCAGTGCCAGTGCCGCCGCGGCCGTCGCTACTATCCTGAACAACCAGCGATTTCTCACGCCGGGGAACGACCTCACGACGCCTCCCATTACTGCTCTGTAATTTCATGACATCGTGAGTAGTCAAGCTCGGCACGGGGAACGCGACAATAGCCAACAGCCTTGAAACCGCTTAATGGCACCGTTAAAAAACTGTTAACAAATGTGCACAGTGGGGCCCGCCGGATTGTCGTCGCAGGTCGGGGCCGGTCCGCTCTACCGCGCGACCACCGGACGCCCCCGCCTTACGGGGTCCGCTGAGCCAGCGCCGCGACTGACGCGATCGCCTCCGAAGCCTCGCGGTAGCCCGCGCCGCAACTCGAGGTTCAGCGCGCCGTGCAGTCCGGCCGCCAAGATCTGGTGCACCTGGCGTTCAGTCTCTACGGCCGGCGCACATCTGCCCACTCCCTCCGAGCAACTTATTTACCCCTTCGCCCATCCCCACCGTGGGCATCAATGGCATCTGGATCTACCTGCGCCCGCAAAGGAACGGATAAGCAAGTCGTAAGAACTGCTGATGCGGAATCGACGGAAATTAACGGCCGGCCGGCAGCGTGCTATCCGTTTGACGCTTTTCGTCGCATAATGATCGTTATGGACCCTGAGCCGACTGATTGGGACATCGTTAGCGGGGTCGGCATCACCGCCCTGGGCGCCGCGGCCATGCGTGCCATGGAGGGATACCACGCCGAACCGCTGGTCCGTGACCCGTATGCGGCGCGGTTCGTTGACGCCGCTGCCGGCCAGCTGCCCGGGCCGATGGCCGTCACCCCGGAAGAGGCCGCCGCGGACTCGGACTTCCCTTGGCCCGGCATGGCGCACTACGTGGCAGTGCGGTCGAGGTTCTTCGACGACTTCTTCGCCGCTGCGGCTGGGGCCGGGCTGCGGCAGACGGTTATCCTCGCCGCCGGGCTCGACACCCGCGCGTTCCGGCTCGACTGGATGCCCGGTGCGACGGTGTACGAGATCGACGCGCCGATGGTCCTCGCGTTCAAGGACGCGGTGCTCGCCAGGCAGGGCGCCGTGCCGCGCTGTGACCGGCGGACGGTGACGACCGATCTGCGCGCGAACTGGCCGGCGGCGGTAAGGAAGGCGGGCTTCGACCCGGCGGCGCCGACCGCGTGGCTCGCGGAAGGACTGTTCCCCTACCTGACAGACGAAGCGGTGGACGTCCTCCTCAGGCGAATCCACGAGCTGTCCGCACGGGGCAGCCGGATCACTGCCGACCACATGCCCGGCGGCACCAGCGCTATCGGGGGCTCCCTCGCGCAAGAGATAGCGAGCCGGGCGAGCGAGGAGCTCACCACGATCTGGATCGCCGACCAGCAGCACGACCCGGCCAGCTGGCTGCTCGGTCACGGCTGGACCACCGACGTCAGCCGGGTCTCCTGGGTTGCCGGTGCGTACGGACGCCCCATGACCGACCTGCAGCCGGAGAACCTGCGCGTCATGCAACTC
>JAWWPV010000757.1:0-2855 GCA_033854775.1 Trebonia sp. | reverse complement strand
TGCCGTGCTAGCCGAGCATTTGCGCCAGGCTGGCCAATGGCGCGGGCCGGGAACTCCTGTGGTCAGCCGCTACGGAGCTTGCTACCGAAACGCTGTTCGGACGGTTCGAGATCGATGCTGCTCGTCGCGGAGGGCCGCGAGGCCCGCGGCAGCGAGTCCGCATCGGAGGCGGTACGCCGAGAGGATGACGTCCTTACGCCCGGAGGATGATCTCTGCCGGGATGGGCCTGGCGCGGCCGCCGGGATCAGTAGCGTCCAACGCATGGTTATGGGACAGGCGATGCACCGGACTACCGGGCGGTCGGGTGCGCCATTCGCCGTATCGACGGCCGGCCTTACCAAGCGCTTCGGCGATCGGACCGTTGTAGACGACGTGGCGCTGGCCATCCCCGCGGGGTCGGTCTGCGGGTTCGTCGGGCCGAACGGGGCCGGCAAGACCACGACGATCCGGATGCTGCTCGGCCTGGTCCGCCCCACGTCGGGAAGCGGGACGATCCTGGGCGGGAGCCTCGCGGAGCCCGCGACCTACCTGTACAAGGTCGGTGCGCTCATCGAGGCACCCGCCTTCTACCCGCAGCTGAGCGGCCGCGAGAACCTGAAGGTGCTCACCCGCCTCGGGCGGCTCCCGCTGACCGCGGTCGATCCGGTCCTCGAACGCTCCGGTCTGCTGGCCAGGGCGGGGGACCGGTACCGCTCGTACTCGCTGGGGATGAAGCAGCGGCTCGGCATCGCGGCGGCCATGCTCGCCGGTCCCGAGCTGCTGATCCTCGACGAGCCGACGAACGGTCTGGACCCGGCGGGCATCGTCGAGATGCGCGGCCTGATCAAGGCGTTCGCCGATGACGGGATCACGGTGCTCGTCTCGAGCCACCTGATCTCGGAGATCGAGCAGATCTGCGACTACGTGGTCATGATCAGGGCAGGCCGGCTCGTCCACCAGGGGAGCGTCGCGGAGCTGCGCGGCACCCAGCAGGCGGAGTTCCTGGTCGCGCCGGAACACGACGCGGACCGCGATCTGCTGGCCACGCTGCTGCAGCAGGCCGGCTGCACGGTGACGCCGGGGAACGCCGAGGGGGTGCTGCTGGTCGGGGCGCCGGGCGCCGGCGCGGCGGACCTGAACCGGCTCGCCGCGCAGAACGGGATTACCGTCCGCCAGCTCGCCGAGCGCACCCGCAGCCTTGAGCGGGCGTTCTTCGCGCTGACCGGCACGAAATCGGCCGACGTACCGGACGGCCAGGAGATGGGAGCGATCCGATGATCTGGGCCGCGTTTACCAGCGAGTGGACCAAGCTGCGGCGGCCGACGCTGTTTCTCTCCACCTTCCTGGGGCTGGCCGCGGCGGCCTCGCTCTTCGTGATCCTTATGTTCTCCCAGGCCTCGCCGAACGGCGGGATAGTGACGCTGCACCAGCTGGCCAAGCCGAACGGCCTGGTCATCGGCGTCGCCCGGGCCGCCATGCTGCTCGGCGTCGTGGCGTTCGGCATAGCAGCCTCCCAGGTCGCGAGCGAGTACAGTCTCGGCACGCTGCGCCAGCTCCTTGTGCGCCAGCCGCGCCGGGCTGTGCTGCTGGCCGGCAAGATGCTCGGCACGATCACCTTCCTGGTGCTCGCGCTCTGCTTCGCCGCGGTCGTCGCCCTGATCGTGGCGGTCGTGGCCGCGCGCACGCGGGGCGTCCCGACGAGCGCGTGGTTCACCGGGACCGGGCTGGGCGACCTGTTCCGCGAGCTCGGCGACCTCGCGCTCGCCACGATCGGCTATAGCGTGCTCGGGATGGCGCTCGGCCAGTTCGTCCGGTCAGCGGTGTTCGCGGTCATCGTCGGCTTCGCCTGGCTGATCGCGGTCGAGAACATCATCACGCGCATCGTGCCCAGCACCCAGCAGTGGCTGCCCGGCGCGTCGATCCTGGCCGTGGCGTCCGGTGGCGCCGAGGGCGTGGGGTACGGGCACGGGCTGATCCTCGGCGCCGTCTACCTTCTCGTCGCGATCGCGGCGGCGATGACGGTCTTCCTCCGCAGCGACGTGACGGCCTAGCTGGGTTAGGTCGATACCACCGTCACGACGGTGTGGCCGATCTTGACCTTGTCGCCCTTCTTCAGCAGCTGGGGTGCGTGGAACCGGCGCCCGTTGAGCCAGGTGCCGTTCTTTGATCCGAGGTCTTCGACGTACCACAGGCCATGGGCGGCCCGGAAACGGGCGTGATGGGTGGAGGCGAAGTCATCGCCGATGACGAGCGTGCCCTGGCGCCCGGCCGTGAAGCTGGTGTGAAACGTGTGCTGCTCGTCTCCGGCCTGAAGGACCAGGGACTGATCGGGGATGGCATCGGCGAGGGTGACGCCGGCTTGCCCGGCGACGGCGGACACGGCGGCCTTCCAGGCTTGCTGTTCCTCCTCGGTGCTTTCTTCCCACGTCGGGAGAGAGCCAGGCTGGACGGCCCGGTGGGCTTCGTAGGCAGTTCGCGCGAGGTGCTCAAGGCCGACGGTCACGTCTTCGATGATGCCAGAGGTGCGGTGATGGCGGCCCGGAAACATGCCCGGCCGCCTGCGCGTATGCCCCCCGAGCACGGGCAGGCTTACCCTGAGGGAAGGCTGGAGGCGTCATGGAAAAGCGTTCGCACCCGGGTCAGACCTCGCGAGCCGGAACCACGCAGGCGGCGGCCTCAACCTTCGCATCGGCATGGAGACGGGCCCACCTGACGGTGGATGAGCGGGTGGCCAGAGGCCGGGGCGCCCGCAAGGAGGCGCCAAGGTCGAGCCACGGGCGGTGGACCCCCGCACCGGACCGCCCGGATCCGATCGCACTGCTCGAAGAGCAGGCGGAGAGCCGGGTCGCCCGCCTGGTCCCTATCCGGTACGGGC
>JAWWPV010000756.1:0-3120 GCA_033854775.1 Trebonia sp. | reverse complement strand
GGGCGCGATGAGCGCCAGCTACGGCCCGCCCGACGTGCTCGTGCTGAACGCCGGCGGGCCGCCGCCGGGCCGGGTACTTGACGTGACCGACGACGCCTGGCGGGCCGGCAGCGAGCTGCTGCTGCTCGGACCGCTGCGGCTGGCCCGGTTCGCGCTCCCCGGCATGGCGTCCCGCGGCTTCGGCCGGCTGATCTTCGTGACCTCGGCCGCCGTCCGCCAGCCCCAGCCGGACCTGGCCGTCTCGGTGGTGCTGCGCGCGGCGGTGACCGCAGCCGCCAAACTACTGTCGCTCGAGTACGCGGACCGGGGCGTCACCGTGAACTGCGTGGCCCCAGGCGCCACCGACACCCAGCGCCGCCGCGACATACTCGCCAGCCGCTCCGCGCGGACCGCCGTGTCGTTCGCCGAGCTCGACGCGGCGGACACGGCGCAGGTCCCGGCCGGCCGCCCCGGCACGCCGGACGAGGTGGCCGCGGCAGTGGCCTTCCTGGGCTCGGCTGACGCGAGCTACGTCAACGGGACCGTGCTCACGGTCGACGGCGGAAGGACGGAGACAATCTGATGGCACTTGCTGGCGCCGGCTTCAACCTGGCTGATTTCCTCGGCGCGATCAGCGACACGGTCCGCCCGGGCACCGCGCGGCCGGTGGTGGTGCACGCCGCCGAGCTGGAGACGCTGCCGGCCGGGCAGGTGCACAACCCGACCACGCTGGCGGTCGCCGGGCGGCTGCCAACCGTCACGTTCGAGCTGTTCCGCCAGACGATCCCGCCCGGCCAGAGCTCGGACATGCAGCGGCACTACCACGAGACGGTGCACTACGTCATCGCCGGCCGCGGGCACAGCGACATCGAGGACGACAAGGAGGCCTGGGCGGCGGCCGACTTCATCTACACCCCGCCGTGGACCTGGCACCGGCACTACAACGACTCGGCCGACGAGCCGGTCGAGTTCCTCACCATCGAGAACTCCCGCTTGCTGCAGGTGCTCGGCATCACCCGCCGGCAGAGCGCCGGCCTGTGCACCGTCGCCGAGGCGCGGGCCCGATTCCCGCAGGACCAGTCAGACACAGGGGACCACTCATGAGTGACCTGCCCGAGCACATCAGCATCTGGGGCGAGCTCGCCGACACCGATCACGAACTGCGTCACGTCGACGTACACGGGGTGCGCACCCGGGTGCTGCGCGCCGGGGCAGGCCCGGACCTGGTGCTGCTGCACGGCACCGGCGGCCACCTGGAGGCCTACGCTCGTGACATCGCCGGCCTGGCGGCCGATTTCCGGGTGACCGCCTACGACATGGTTGGCCACGGCTGGTCGGACCTGCCCGACCGGCCGTACACCATCGACGTGCTCAGCGACCACCTGACCGGGCTGATGGACGCCCTCGCCATCCCGAGCGCGCACCTGTCAGGCGAATCGCTGGGCGGCTGGGTCGCCGCCTGGACCGCCGCCCACCAGCCGGACCGGGTCGGCCGCATGGTCCTCAACACCCCCGGCAACATCGCCAACAAGCCCGAAGTGATGAAGCGGCTGGTGGAAAGCACCACGGCAGCGGTCCGCGACCCGAGCGACGCCACCGTGCGCCGCCGGGTCGAGTTCCTGTTCCACCACACCGAGATGGTCACCGACGAGCTGGTCAACCTGCGCCGCGCCGTCTACAGCCGGCCCGGCTTCCTGACCGCCATCGGCAATACGCTGGTGCTGCAGGACCCGGAGATCCGCAAGGACTTCGCCTGGGATCCGAGCTGGGTCGGCAAGATCACCGCGCCGACGCTGCTGCTGTGGACCGACCACGACCCGACCGGAGGCATCGACGAGGCCGAAATGCTGCTCGGCTGGCTGCCCGACGCCCGGCTGCAGGTGATCGAGGACGCCGGCCACTGGCCCCAGTGGGAGAAACGTGAAGCGTTCCTGCGGCTCCACCGTGACTTCCTGCTCCCCGCCGGGGCAGACGGCCCGGTGGCCGGCGCCTCAGCGGCGAGCGCCTCAGTGGCGGCGGGCACCGTCGGCGGAGCTACGCCATGAGCGAGGTCATCGGCATGGTCGGCATGTCGCACTCGCCGTTCGCGACGATGCTGGCGCCGCCCGCGCCGACCGCACCGGGCGGCCGGTTCCTGTCCGACACCGCCCGGGTCGCCGACGCGGTCCGCGCGCTGGCACCGGACGCCGTCGTGACCATCGGCCCCGATCATTTCCACGGGAACTTCTACGACGTGATGCCGCCGTTCGTGCTTGGCGTAGGGGCGGCTGAGGCGTTCGGGGACTTCGGCAGCCGCTCCGGCCCGCTGCCGGTGGCGTCCCCCCTCGCCTGGTCGGTCCGTGACGGCCTGGCCGCGGACGGGTTCGACGTCGCGCTGTCCTATGCGCTCACCGTCGACCACGGCATCGTGCAGAGCTACGACATGGTCCGCGGCGGGGCCGACATCCCGCTGGTCCCGCTGGTGGTGAACACCGCCGCGCCGCCGCTCCCGTCGATGCGCCGCTGCGTGGCGCTCGGCCGGTCACTTGGTGCGGCCGTCCGTGCCGCCGACGCGGGGCGGGTGCTGGTGGTTGCCAGCGGCGGGCTGTCCCACTGGCTGCCGTCCAACGATCCGCGGGACGCCTCCGTCCCCGCAGAGCGGCGGGCCGCGATGATCCACGGCCGGCTCGACGTGCACGCGGCCTCCAGCGCCCGCGAGTCACGGGTCCGCGCGCTCGGGGGGAGCCCGGATGCCCGGGTCAATGCCGCCTGGGACGCCTGGTTCCTGAAGCAGCTGGTCACCGCGGATCTCGACCCGGTGACCGAGCTGGGTGACGAGCTGCTTGAGGAACGGGCAGGCAGCGGCGGCCACGAGATCCGCACCTGGCTCGTCGGCTTCGCCGCGGTCGGCAGGCCGCTGGTGTGGACGAGCTACGAGCCGGTCCCGGAATGGGTCACCGGCATGGGTATCGGCACGACCTTCGAGGTGGCCTGATGTCATTCACCGCACCCGCCCCAGGTACCGCCGCGGCGCAGGCGCTTGACCGGCTGGCCGGGGCCCGCGGCGCCGGCCGCCCCTGCGCGCCAGTCCGCACGCTGCTGCCCCCTGGCGACATCGGCGCTGCCTACGCGGTGCAGTCCGCCTGGGTGGCCGCCCAGGTC
>JAWWPV010000755.1:0-3293 GCA_033854775.1 Trebonia sp. | reverse complement strand
GGACTCGCCGCGGTCGACCGCGCGGGCGATGGACAGCGCCAGGTTGCGCAGCACCCAGAAGCTCGCCGTCGCCCGGCCGAGGAACCGGCGCCCCTGCTCCCCCAGCTCAGCTGGCTCAGCTTCCCGCAGGAACGCCTCAACCACCGGATAGATCGACATGAACCGGTCGGGACCGCCGCGCTCAAGCGCGAGCTCCGCCGTCGTTTGCGACCAGCCGCGGCCGAGGTCACCGAGCACCGCGTCCTGGCCGACGGCCACGTTGCCGAAGACGACCTCGTTGAAGTCGGCGCTGCCGTCAAGCAGGGTGATCGGATGCACCGTGAGCCCGGGGGCCGACAGGGAGACGATGAACTGGGTGAGGCCGTCGCGCCGGTCCGGCTCATCCGATGTCCGGCACAGCGCGACGATGTAGTCGTTGCGGTGCGCGCCCGTCGTCCACACCTTCTGCCCGCTGATGACCCACCCGTCGCCGTCCCGCACCGCGCGGGTACGGATCGCTGCCAGGTCACTGCCCGCGCCCGGCTCGCTGAGGCCGACGGAGAACCCGAGCTCGCCGCTGGCGATGCCGGGCAGGAACCGCGCCTTCTGCTCCTCCGTGCCGAACCGGTTGATCACCGCGCCGGTCTGCCGGTCCGCGAGCCAGTGATGGCCCACCGGCGCACCGTAGCAGAGCAGTTCTTCGGTGACGACGAACCGGTCCACCGCGCTGCGCTCGGCGCCGCCGTAGCGTTTGGGCAGCGCCATGCCGAGCCAGCCGCGGGCGCCGAGCTTCCGCGAGAACTCGCGGGATGCCGCGCCGTTCATGCCGAGCCCTGGGCGCCGGCCCGCGTCGCGGCCGAGCTCGGCGGCGAGGAACGCCCGGACGTCGGCCTGCAGGGACTGTTCCTCGGGCGTCAGCTCGGTCCAGCCAAAGCGCACGCCGCCGCCTCTTCGCTCGGTCATCCACGCTCCGCACTATCGTTTAATCCACTTAATAAATAAACTACCTTGCAATGAGTCCGCGGGTAAGAGGAGGGTGACGACGTGGCCGCTGTCCTGGACGGTGTGAAGGTCGTAGAGGTAGCCGGCTGGACGTTCGTGCCCGCCGGGGGCGGCGTGCTGGCGGACTGGGGCGCCGACGTGATCAAGATCGAGCATCCTGAGACCGGCGACCCGCAGCGTGGCCTGTCCATCGGCACGGTTGGCGCCAAGGGCGCCGGCGGGGTCAGCTTCGCCATCGAGCAGCCCAACAGGAGCAAGCGCAGCCTTGGCCTCAACATCGCCACGGAAGAAGGCAGGGAAATCCTGCTCAGGCTGGTCGCCAAGGCGGACGTGTTCCTCACCAACCTGCTGCCCGACCGGCTCAGCAGGCTGCGGCTCACCGTCGAGGACCTGCGCGCGGTCAACCCGAAGATCATCGTGGCCCGCGGCACCGGCCAGGGCGTGCGCGGCGAGGAGGCCGACAAGGCCGGCTTCGACGGTTCTTCCTACTTCTCCCGCGGCGGCGTCGCCCACATGCTGACCGAGCAGAACATGGCATGGCCGCCCATGCAGCGGCCCGCCTTCGGCGACATCCTCGGCGGGTTCGCGCTCGCCTCGGGCATCGCCGCCGCGCTCTTCAAGCGCGAGCGCACCGGCGAGCCCTCGGTGATCGACGTCTCCCTGCTCGGCCTGGCGGCCTGGCACCTGTCCCCCGACCTCGTCGCAACCGGGCTGCTCGGCGAGGAGAACCTGCCCCGCTTCACCGCCGACGACATGCCGAACCCGATCGTCAACTACTACAAGACCGCCGACGGCCGGTTCATCCAGCTGATGATGCTCCAAGGCGATCGGTTCTGGCCCGAGGTGTGCGAGCTCATCGAGCGCCCCGACCTGATCACCGATCAGCGGTTCGCCACCGGCAAGGACCGGTTCGTCAACCGCGTCGAGTGCATCGGCCTGCTGCGCGAGGCCTTCGCCGGCCGCCCACTCGCGGAATGGCGGGAGAGGATGGCCGCCCTGGAGGGCGCGTGGGCGGTGGTGCAGACGCCGGCCGAGGTCCTGCGGGACCAGCAGGTGCTCGCGAACGGCTACACCCGCACCGTCACGGGCAAGGACGGCCAGACCACTTACGACCTGGTGGCCAACCCGGTGCAGTTCGACGAGACGCCGCCCGAGCTGACCCGCGCCCCTGACGCCGGCGAGCACACCGACGAGATCCTCGAGAAGGAACTCGGCCTCGACTGGGACGCCATCCTCGCGCTCAAGCTGCGCAACACGGTGAACTGAGCCGACGTGGCAGGCGACACGACAGCCCGCATGGAAGAGTTCACCGCCGAGGTCCGCGCCTTCCTCGACGCGAACGCCAGGCCAAGGCCAAACGCGAGTGAGGCGGTCCAGTGGGGCGCGGGCGAGGATCAGATCGCGTACTTCAGCACCGACCCGCCGGACGTTGACCGCGCCAACGCGGAAAAAGCCAGGCAGTGGCAGCACCGCAGGTTCGAGGCGGGACTCGGCTGGATCACCGGCCCCGTCGAGTACGGCGGCCGGGGACTTTCGACGGCGCATGACCTCGTCTACGACGCCATTGAGGCCACCTACGACGTGCCGGATACCGGCGTCCTGTCGGTCATCGGGCTCGGCATGATCGGACCGACAATCCTCGCCCACGCCCAGCCACACGTCAGGCAGCGATACCTGCCGGCGATGTACTCGGGGGAAACGATCGCCTGCCAGCTGTTCTCCGAGCCGGGTGCGGGCTCGGACCTGGCCAGCCTGTCGACGAAGGCAGAAAAAGACGAGGCAGCGAACCAGTGGGTGCTGGGCGGCCAGAAGGTGTGGACGTCGATCGCCCAGCACGCCGACATCGGCATGGCGCTGTGCCGCACCAGCCCCGACCAGCCCAAGCACAAGGGCATCACGGCGTTCATCGTGGACATGAAGGCACCAGGCGTCGAAGTTCGCCCGCTGCGGCAGATGACCGGAGGCGCCGACTTCAACGAGGTCTTCCTCACCGACGTCCGGGTTCCCGACGACCACCGGCTCGGCAACGTCGATGAGGGCTGGCGCGTCGCGCTGACCACGCTGATGAACGAGCGGGCCACCGTCGGCGGCGAGGGCGCGGGCCCGGCCGGCCGAGTGCTGTCGCTGCCCTTCCTCACCGCGCTGCTGCGGGCGAACGGCCGCGAGAACGACGGCGCAACGCGACGGCAGCTCGCCGCGCTGCACGCCGACATGACGGCGACCGAGTACCTCAACCGGCAGATGGCCCGCAAGATGCGGGCCGGCGAGCAGCCGGGGCCCGAGGCCTCGGTCTCCAAGCTCATGTACGGGCA
>JAWWPV010000754.1:0-3566 GCA_033854775.1 Trebonia sp. | reverse complement strand
CGCTCACGCCGTGCCGCTCGGCCATCCTGCGGCACGTGTCGCGGAAGGACACGCCCTGTACTCGTCCTGAGATCAGTACCCGGAAGCGAACCACACAGACACGCTACGCCCGGCTCTCGAGCGTGCTCTCGCCGATTGGCCTTGCCCGCAGGGCGGGGTAACGGGCGGACCGGAGATGGCCCGGCCCATTCTCCAGCACAGGCCGCCGGCAGAAATTCACCTTCCTTTAGGCGAGCCGCCTCGTCCGGGCCGAAGGCGGGGCTGGCAGGATGGTCACCATGAGTGATGATCAAGTCGACGCGCTGGTGATCTTCGGGGCGACCGGCGACCTGGCCAAGCTGGAGACGTTCCCCGCGCTCGTGGGCCTGGTCGAGCGCGGCGTGCTCGACATGCCCGTCCTGGGGGTCGCCAAGAGCGGCTGGGGGGTGGAGCAGTTCCGGGATTACGCCGCCGCCTCCCTGAAGCTGAACAACATGGACGCGACCGCTCCGGCCGCGGTCAAGCTGCTCAGCCTGCTGAAGTACGTCGACGGGGACCTGGACGACCCGCAGACGTACCAGTGGATGAGAAACGAACTTGGCGACGCGAAGAAGATCCTCTTCTATCTCGAGGTCCCGCCGTTCCTCTTCGGGCGGATCACCGAGGGGATCTCCGGGGTCGGGCTCGCCGCGCAGTCGCGGGTCATGGTGGAGAAGCCGTTCGGCAACGACTTCGCCTCGGCGCGGGCGCTGAACGACACCATTCACCAGTACTTCCCCGAGGGATCGGTGTACCGGGTCGACCACTGGCTCGGGCTTGACCCGGTCGAGTCGCTGATATTCGCCAGGTTCGCGAACTCGATCATCGAGCCGCTGCTCAACCGGAACTACGTCGAGTCCATCCAGATCACGATGGCCGAGGCATTCGACGTCGCCGACCGGGGCAGCTTCTACGACAAGACCGGGGCGATCAAGGACGTCATCCAGAACCACATGCTCCAGGTGCTGGCCACCGCGCTCGCCGACCCGCCGAACGGGTCGGGGCGCGACTCCTGGATCTCGTCGAAGTCGCAGTTCATCAGCGCGCTGCGGCCGCTGGCGCCGACCGACGTGATCAAGGGGCAGTACGAGGGGTACCAGTCGGTGGCCGGGGTCGCGCCCGGGTCCTCGACGGAGACTTACGCGGCGGTGCGGCTCGCCGCCGAGACCTGGCGTTGGGCCGGGGTGCCGATCGCGATCCGGGCCGGCAAGTGCCTGCCGGTCACCGCGACCGAGGTGATGATCGACTTCAAGCCGGTACCGCACGACGTGTTCGGGCTCGGTAGCGACCTGGCCGCATCCAACGCGCTGCGGTTCCGCGTCTACCCGGAGGGCGAGGCCGTGCTGACGCTGGTCGGGAAGAAGCCGGGGGCGGGCTGGGAGCCCGAGGTGCAGGACCTCACGTTCATCGAGCACCCCGGCGCGGACATGCGCGCCTATGACAGGCTCATCGGGGCCGCGCTGAACGGGGAGCGCTGGCTGTTCGCCCAGCAGGACACGGTGGAGGCGTCCTGGCGGGTCGTTGACCCGGTCGTCGGCCACGTCGGGCCCGTCGTGCCGTATGCCCGCGGCTCCTGGGGCCCTGACTCGTCCGCGCTGCTCCACGCGGGCGGGACCTGGTACAACCCGTCGGCCTAGTCCTCCGGCGTGCCCTGGGCATACGCTGTCAGCCGTGGCCACCTGGATCGTCTCCGACAGCACGCAAGGCGCCGGACCGCGGGTCGCGGTCAAGGACCTGATCGACATGGCCGGGCTGCCGACCACGGCGGGTTCGCGGCCAGTCGCCGACCTAGCCCTGCCTGCCGAGCGTGACGCCGCCTGCCTCGCCGGGTTGCGCGCGGCGATTGACGGTGGACGGGCACGGTTCGCCGGCAAGACCAACCTCCATGAGCTCGCGTACGGGATCACCGGGATCAACGCGGCGTTCGGCACCCCGGTCAATCCGCTCGACCCGCTCCGGATGCCCGGCGGCTCGTCGAGCGGTTCCGGGACGGCGGTCGCCGCGGGCGAGGCCGACATCGCCTACGGGACAGACACCGGCGGGTCGATCCGCATTCCGGCCGCCTGCTGCGGAATCACCGGCCTGAAGACCACCTGGGGCCGGATCCCGCTGGACGGAGTCTGGCCGCTGGCATCCGGCCTGGACACCGTCGGCCCGATGGCTCGCGATGTCGCCGGCGTCGCCGCGGGCATGGCGCTGCTCGAGCCCGGGTTCAGCGTGCCGAGTGACTCGCCGCGGTCCGTCGGCGTGCTGGCGATCGACGCGGACCCCCGGATCACCGCGGCGATCGACGATGCGCTGCGCACGGCCGAGTTCGACGTGGTGCCCGTCACCGTCCCTGATCTCGACAAGGTCATGGCGGCGTCGTTTACCGTGCTCGACGCCCAGGCCTGGCAGGCTAACAAGGACCTGTTCGCCGCCGCGCCCGACCGGATCGGCGGCGACGTCAGGGACCGGCTCAAGCGGGCGAGCACGATCACTCCGGCCCAGGTCACCGCGGCGGAGGCGGTGATCGCACGCTGGCGGGAGACGCTCGACGGCCTGTGGCGCCGGGTGGACGCGCTCGCGGCACCCAGCCTCCTCGGGTTCCCGCCGCTCCTCGACGAGGCGCACGTCCTGTGGAAACTCCGCGCGCTCACCTCGCCGGTGAACGTGGCGGGTGTCCCCGCGCTCGCGCTGCCCATCCCGGTACGCGGGCAAGACACGGGCCCAATCCCGGCGAGCGTACAGCTGATCGGCCCGCGTAACAGCGAAGAGCGACTGCTGGCAGCCGGCGCGCGCCTCGAACAAGCGGTGCGCGCCTGAGGCTCTTCGTCTGCTTGCGGCGGATCTGCTGACGGCAGCGGGGGCACCCACCCGGGGCGCTCATCGCGCAGGCTGGTGGCATGGCTCAGGAATCAAGAATCCCGGTATTCACGGAACAGTTCAGGCTTTCCCTCGTGCAGCGCCGCGTGCTCGTCCTTGACGGCGTCCTCGACGACGACAACGGCACCGTGCTCGCCGCGCAGTTGCTCACGCTCGCCGACGAGGACCCGGACACCGACGTGGGGCTCTGGATCAACTCGCCCGGCGGGTCCGTGCCGTCCATGCTCGCGATCCGCGACGTCATGCGGCTCATCCCGTGCGACGTGGCGACCCTCGCGTTCGGCATCGCCTGCAGCGCCGGCCAGTTCCTGCTCTCGGCCGGCACCCACGGCAAGCGGTTCGCGCTGCCGCACGCCCGCATCCTGATGCACCAGGGATCGGCCGGGATCGGCGGTTCCGCCGTCGAGGTCGAGTTGCAGGCCGCCGACCTGCGGCGGACCAGGGACACCGTGCTCGGCCTGATCGCGGCCGATACCGGCCAGCCGGAGGACCGGATCTTCGAGGACTCCAGGCACGATCACTGGTACACCGCAGTCGAGGCCAGGGAGTACGGCTTCGTCGACGCGATCGCGGAGACGTTCGGCCAGCTGATGCCGTCGAGGAGGCGGCCGTACGGACTGCGCCCCGCGGACCCGAGCGCGGTCGCGGGAAACGCTGTCTTCGGAGGCACCGCCGCCGGGAGC
>JAWWPV010000753.1:0-9844 GCA_033854775.1 Trebonia sp. | reverse complement strand
GTGCCGCAACTGCAGGAGGAGGCGCGGATCGATCCGAAGACCGGCCTCTTGAACGCGCGCGAGTACGAGATCTCGCTCGACGCCGAGCTCGACCGCGCCGCGCGCACGGGAGCGCCATTGTCGGTGCTGATGACGGACCTCGACTTTCTCCGAGACATCAACAACAACTTCGGCCACCTTGCGGGCGACGCCGTGATCCGCGGCATTGCAGGAGTGATCCGTGGCGAGCTGCGGCGTTACGACATCGCGGCGCGGTTTGGGGGCGAGGAGTTCAGCGTGTTGCTCCCTTCGACGTCGCCCGAGCAGGCGCTCGAGATCGCCGAGCGCATCCGCCGTGCCGTGGAGGCTGCGCGGTTCGACGAGGAGACGGTCGCAGAGCCGCTCTCTGCGACGCTGTCGATCGGGGTCGCCGCCTATCCGCGAGACGCGCTCGACGCCAAGGGCCTCGTGCATGCGGCAGACATTGCGGTGTACGAAGCGAAGGCGCTCGGCCGCAACCGCGTTGTCGACGTCGCGGAGGTCAGCGCCGAGGCGCGCGCGGCCGCCGCGGCGCGCTAGATCAGGCGCCGCTCGTGCGCCCAGCGCGTCAGCTCGGCGCGCGAGGAGAGCTGCAGCTTGCGGAGCACGCTCGAGACATGAGCCTCGACCGTCTTCACCGACAGGTGCAAGCGCGCGGCGATCTCCTTGTACTTGTAGCCACGCGCGATCAGCTGCAGCACCTCGCGTTCGCGCGCAGTCAGGTTCTCGAGCTCGGCGTCGTCTCCGACGCGCGCGCCGTCGCGGAACGCGTCGAGCACGAACCCGGCCAGGCGCGGCGAGAACACGGCGTCCCCGTCCGCGACCCGGCGGATCGCCTCCGCGAGCTCCGGCCCGGTGATGGTCTTGGTGACGTAGCCGCGCGCGCCGGCGCGGATCACCGCGATCACGTCCTCCGGCGCGTCCGAGGCGGAAAGAGCCAGGAACTTGATGTCCGGGTGCTCCTTCTTGACCTCGGTGATGACGGCGTGCCCGCCGCCGCCTGGCAGGTGTACGTCGAGCAGCACCACGTCCGGTTGCAGCTTCTCGATCAGCTCGATGGCCGGGCCGACGTCCCCGGCCTCGCCGATCACCTCGACTCTGGTGCCGAGCTCGGCCCGCACGCCGGACCTGAACAGGCCGTGGTCGTCGACGAGCACCACGCGCGGCGGCCCGCCGGCGCGCGCGGCCTCCGCCGCCTGGCTGGTCATCGCCGCTTGCCTTCCGCCGCCGCCTGTGCCCGTCCCGCGGGCTCGGACGGTGCCGTCCGCGGCATCGTCAGTGTCACCTTCGTCCCCTCCCCTGGCGCCGACTGTACGCTCGCCTCGCCGCCATGCCGGCTCACTCGGCCGCGGATCGACTCCGCGACGCCCTTGCGGTCGCCAGGGACGGCGTCGGGGTCGAAGCCTTTGCCGCGGTCCCGCACGGCGACGCTAACCTTATCGGCCTCCACCTCGGCGAACACCGAGACCACCGCGGCACCCGACCACTTGGCCGCGTTCACGGTCGCCTCGCCCGCCGCCGCGAGCAGCGCGGCGATGTGCTCGTCGAGCGGGCAGTCGCCGACGGTCACGACCTCGACGGGCACGCCGTGCCTCGCCTCGACGTCCCGCTGTATCTGGCGCACGCCTTCCGCGAACGACGCGTCCGCTTCGCCGGGCGCGCGCCCCTCGAACAGCCAGGAGCGCAGGTCGCGCTCCTGGGCCCTGGCGAGCTGCACGACCGCCTGCGGGTCTTCTGCGCGGCGCTGTATCAGCGCGAGCGTCTGCAGCACCGAGTCGTGCATGTGCGCCGCGATGTCCGCCCGCTCCTCGGCGCGCGCACGCGCCTGCCGCTCAAACACGAGGTCACGGGCGATCCGCAGCCACCAGGGGCCGAACAGCAGCACGAGCGCCGCCGCCACGAGCAGGAAGCCGCCGAGCGGCGCGAGCAGCTGGATGCCGCCGTGCAGGCTCAGCAGCCAGCCGAGCCCGCCGGCGAGCAGCACCGCAGCACCGGCGAGCCGCAGCCTGGTGGCGCGGCGAGCCGATTTCCCGCTCGCCCCGAGGCTTTCGAGCGGCTGCACGAGGCGCCGCATTCCGGCTCGTTCGGCGTCGGGCGCGTTGCGCCAGATGAGCGTCAGGCCGGCCACGCTGATGACCTGGGGCCAGCCGTAGGTCTCGATCGCGGTGTCGTTGAACGCGCCGGCGAGGAAGAGGAACACGGCGAGCAGCGAGGCCAGCGCGAGGGCGAGCGCCACGCCGGGCGCGTCGTGCTTTGCCCTGCTCGCGATGGTGGCCTCCTCGCCCTTGACCGGGATCAGCAGCCAGCCGAGGACGTAGAACGGGACCGCCCAGCCCTGGCTGACCAGCGCGGCGACGGCGAGCACGATCCGCACCGTGGTGGGGCTGAAGCCGCGCCACGCGGCGATGCCCGCGGCGACGCCGCCGCCGAGCCGGTCATCCGGGTGGCGGCGCAGCGGCTGGCCGTCACCACGGTGCCGCCACCGCCTGGTGTGCCTGGCCCAGTCGGAAACGCCGTCCTGCGGCCCGGGCGTCACGTCCTGCATCCCACCATCATCGCCCGTCAAGCCCCGTGAGGGCCATCGGGGCTTTCCCCGAGCTGTCCTCAGGGTGCCTCAGGGTGAGGGCGGCGCGGGTCAGGGTTGAGCCAGGGCTGTTCCCGATACCCCCGCGCGCGTTGCGGACCAAGACTTAGGCCATGAGCACTTTCGGGGACACCACCCAGTCAGACACCTCCCAGACGCGGGCGCCGTCCGGCCCGGTTAGCCGGCCTCCGCTTCGCCGCGCCTATCACGGGCGCATGCTCGCCGGCGTGTGCGCCGGCATCGCGGACTACCTCGCGGTCGACACGACGATCGTCCGTGTCGCCTTCGCGGTGTTCACCTTCCTCGGCGGCGTCGGCATCCCGGCCTACCTGGCCTGCCTGCTGCTGATCCCCGAAGAGGGCACCGACCAGTCCATCGCCGGCTCGCTGCTCGATGGCATCCGATAGGAGACAACCGACATGTCACCGTCATCCACCCAGCAGTGGACCCGTCGCATCCGCTACTCCGACCAGCACGTCCGCGTGTCCGACGCCGAGCGCAACTCGGTCGCCGAGCTCCTCGGCCAGCACTACGCCGACGGCCGGCTTGACCAGGCCGAGTTCGACGACCGGATCAGCCGGACGATGGCCGCCAAGACCCGCGGCGACCTGGCGGGCCTGTTCGACGACCTTCCGGAGACCGGGCCCGCGGGGGCGGGCCCGGCTGGTCCAGGCGGGCCCGGCCCGGTTCAGTACCGCGGGCCGCGCAGGCGCGGCGGGATCGTGCGCCCGCTGCTGCTGCTGATCCTGGTCTTCATCTGCGCGAACTTCGCCTGGCACGCCTTCACCAGCCTGTTCTTCATTCAGCCGCTGATCTGGGCCTTTGTCATCGTCGCGGTCATCTTGTTGGTGAACAGGGCGGCGCGCCGGCACGAGCGGTGAGATGGAGGCCGCGCTCGCGGCGAGAGTCAAAGACCTCGGATCGCCAGCCGCCCTGGGCGGCGGGCAGTGATCCGGGGTCTTTTTCTCATCCGGGGGTCAGGCTTTCTTGCCCGCGCGCCGCGGAGTAGCCTGCGGAGCCATGGGGACGCTCCACACGATCACCGCGCCCCCGCCGTCCCTGTACGTGACCGGCGACCGGCCTCCGGTCGCCAACGCGTACTTTGCCGTCACGATTGACGCCGCGGTCGACCTGCTCGAGGCCCGCGAGTACCGGGACCTTCCCCGGTCGCAGCGGTTGGCGAAGGCGCAGGACGAGCAGCAGGCGTTCCTGAACGAGTTCTTCGACCCGGGGCTCGGGATGGCGCTTGACCTGCGCATCGCGGCCGATCCCGCGGCAAGCGCGCCGGTCTCCGTCTCGGTCCTCGGCCGCGTCTGGGGAGGCACCGTCGACGGGGTGACCGCGCGGGCCGAGAGCCTGCGCGCGCGGGTGCGCGCCGCCGTACCGCCGCATGTCACCGCGAGCCCCGTCGAAGACGCCGATGCGGTGGCCCGGCTGCTCTCGCCGTTTGCCGGTACCTCGGTTGACTCGGCGGTCATCGCCAGGCACGAGCTGATCGGCCCGCCATCCCGGCCGGACGCAGGCGTCAGCTACTACTACTCGGCCGTCCCCTTCAACCGGTCAGACAGCGACTGGTCCGCCGTGTACTCGGCGCTGGCCGCGAGCCGGGTACCGGTGGTCTTGTCGGTGGCCGTGCAGCCGATGCCGGTGCCGCCTCAGTTCGCGCAGACGCTGCTGACCCTGGCCACCTACTACGGGCGGCTGGCCAGGGAGGGGGAACAGGAGGCAGGCCCCTACCACGGCCGGGCGCGGCTCGCGCCTGACGCGTTCGCCGTGGAAGCGGAGAAGACCTTCCATGACTTCTCCCGCCGGCTGTCCCAGAAGGCGTTCGCGATGCGGATCCAGGTGTCCGCCGCCAGGCAGCTGCCACCGGGCATCGTCGAGGCCGTCGCCGACGCCATCTCCCCGGCCGAGCGAGCCGGCGGCTTCCCCGAGCACCAGCGGGCCGCCGCCTGCGAGGTGCGGCGCCCGGCAAGCGTGGCCGAGCGGCGGCTGGCCCAGTACAACCTCAGCGTCATCAACCTCGGGATGCTGACCGGGCGGCCGGAGATCTGGGGCCGTCAGGACCCGCCGGACCCGCAGCTCGCGATGCTGAGCGTGCTCGGCGACGCGCGCGACGCCAGCTGCGCGTTCCGCCTCCCGATCGCGGTCGACGGCGTGGTACCCGGCTTCCACGTGCGGCGCGGCCTGTTCGGTCAGGCCGCGGCGTACCAGTTGACGGGGCAGGTCATCCGGCTCGGCAAGGTATCAGCCACCAGCAAGGACGTCGCGGTCCCGCTGCGGTCCCTGGCCAAGCACGCGCTGATCGCCGGCTCCGCGGGCAGCGGCAAGACCACCACGGCAGTCGCGGTCCTCCGCCAGCTCTGGGCCGACCACGGGATACCGTTCCTGGTCATCGAGCCGGTGAACTCCGACGCCGACGACTACCGCAAGCTCGCCGCCGAGCCTGGCTTCGAGGCGCTCGAGGTCATCACGGTCGGCGACGAGGGAGGCAGACCGCTGCGCTTCAACCCGTTCGAGGTGCCGACGGGGGTGCTCGTTGGTGAGCACGTGACGAACCTGCTCGCCTGCTTCACGGCCGCCTTCGGGCTCGCCGGGCCGCTGCCGTCCATCTACCTGGACGCGCTCAACCTGACCTACCTGCGGGCCGGCTTCCTGTCCACCGAGCGGCCGGCCGGGGCCAACCGTACCTGGCCCACCGTCGTCGAGTTCCTCGCCGCCATGAGCGAGGTGACCGACGGCCTCGGGTACCCGGGCGATGTGGGGGCCAGCATCGATGCCGCCGCGGTCCGCCGCGTGCGGCGGCTGGTGCGCGGCGCCGCCGGCTCCGCCTTCCTGACCGACGGGCGGGGCGACTTCGCTCGGCTGCTTGACCACCCGGTGATCCTTGAGCTCAAGTCGCTCGGCGCCGGCGACGAGCAGGCGCTGATGATGGCGCTCCTGCTCAACGCGGTCACCGAGCACTGCCGGTCGGTGCGGGGCGCGTCGCCCGACCTCGTGCACGTCACGGTCGTCGAGGAGGCGCAGCGGCTGCTCGCCCGCGCCGAGGGCGGCGCGCCGGCCGAGGACGCGCGGGCGAAGGAAAGGGCGGCCGAGGCGTTCGCGAACGCGCTCGCGGAGAACCACCGGTACGGCGAGGGCGTGATCTTCGCCGGGCAGTTCCCCGCCAAGCTGGTGGCGGGCGCGGTCAAGAGCAGCAACCTGAAGCTCATGCACCGGCTCACCGCCGAGGACGACCGGCGCTACCTCGGCGAGACCATGGGCATGGACGAGGCACAGCGGGCGTTCGCGGCCCGGCTGAAGACCGGGGAGGCCCTGCTCTACAGCGACGAGTTCGCCGAGGCCGCGCACGTGAGCATCGACGGGACGCCGCGGGCGGCGCTGCCGCCCCGTGGCGTGGTGCCGGCTGCCGCGCCGCCGTTCGCCGCGTGCGCCCCCTGCCGGGCACAGTGCACGTACCGGGGTGCCGCGCTGTCCATGGTGAACGACCCAGGCATCGTGGCGGACATCACGGCCGCGGCAGGCGCGGCCGCGCTTGCGCGGCCGGGCGTCGACCCGGAGGATCAGCGTGGCGGCCAGGCTGAACTGCGCGGCAGGCTGTACGACGCGGTGGGCAGGTTCGCCGCGCTCCCGACGGCGGACCCGGGCCGCAGCGACGCCGCCTTCTGCCTGTTCCTGCACGTCTACGCGACCAGCGACATGCGCCTCCAGCCGGCCTGGCCGGCCAGCGCCGCCAGGTTCCTCGGCATCGCGGGGCAAGCCGTGCCCTCAGCCGGCGACACAAGCCAGGCGCCCGAGGGCCAGCCAGGGGAGCGGACAAACCGGGACCCGGCTACCGAAGACTAGCCAGCACGCGACCGGCACGGCAGGTAGGGTCAAGTCCAACGTCGGGGTTGCGTCGCCGTGGGATTGGACGGGTAGTAATGAGCTTCTGCGCCAGTTGCGGGCGGCAGCGTGTCGGGACCTCGCGCTTCTGCGCCGGCTGCGGTACGGAGTTCAGCGATCCCGCGCCAGTCATGGACGGTCGGGGCGCGGACGATCAGGCGGCGCCCGCCGCGGACGCCGCGGCGCACGAACCGCCGGCGGACGCGCCCCACCTGGACGTGGACCCCGGGGTCACCCGGGTCGAGCCGCCCACCGCCGGGCCCGACCCGTTCGCGTCCTGGTACCAGCGAGAACCGCAGGGCGTCCGTCATGACGCCGGCTCGACCTGGCAGCCGACCCAGACAGTGACCGCCACGCCGGCTCAGGCGGCGGGGTACCCGTCGTCTGGGTTTACCCCGGGCAACCCGTTTAGCTCCGCTAACCCGGTTGCCCCGCCTGGCCCGCCTGCCCCGCCATTCCAGCCCGTCCCGCCGCCGGCCGGACCGCCCGCGCGGGGCGGCAGGAGGGCCCTGTTCATGGCGCTCGCGGTCATCGTGGTGCTCGCGGCGGGCGGCGGGGCGTATGCCCTCGCCACGACGCTCGGCAAGCACTCAACCGGGCAGCCCACCGCGGGCGCGTCCACGCCGGCGGCCAGCTCGCCCACGGGCGGGACAACGGGGCAGGCGACCTCGCCCGCCACCTCGGCGAGCCCGACGCCAGCGCCGACGCTGAGCCTGGTGGCCATTTCTCCCGGCGTGACCGCGGGTACCGCCGAGCCGCAGGTGGAGACGCTGCTCAGCCACTACTTCCACGGGATCAACACCCATAGCTACGCGGAGTACGCCAGCACCCTCAACCCCGCGGAGCAGGCGAAGCAGACCCAGTCAGAATTCAACTCCGGCTACTCCTCCACGACCGACGCGGGGATGACGCTCACGGGGCTTTCCGACACCGGCAACGGCGGCCTGACCGCCACCGTCACGTTCACGAGCCGCCAGTCGCCCGCCCAGAGCGTCGACAAGAGCGCGTGCAACGCCTGGACGCTCAACCTCTACCTGGTGCCGCAGGGCACCGGCTACCTGATCGGCACCGCCCCGTCCGGTTACCAGCCGACCTACTCCGACTGTTAACTTCCGTCTATGGTAGTACCGCTTGCCGCGAGCTGGGTCGCGTCGGCCGTTGGCATCCTGCTCGTCCTGACCGGCTGGGAGTCCGTGATCGGGACGCTCATCGTGCCGCGTCCCGTCGGCTCCTGGCTGACCCGCATGGTCGACCGCCTGGTGCTCGTCGTCTACATGTCGGTGACCCGACCGGTCACCGACTGGGTGAGACGCGACCGGATCCTCGCCACCCAGTCCGCGGCGATCCTGGTCGGACAACTGGTGACCTGGCTCGGCATCTTCCTGGCCGGCTTCACGCTGGCGCTGTGGCCGTCCCATGGCCGCAGCATCACCGCGTCCCTGACCGACGCGGGTTCTTCGATCTTCACCCTCGGCTTCGCCGAGCCAGCGGGCGCGCCGCCGGCCATCGTCGTCTTTATCGCCGCGGCCACGGGAATGGTGGTGGTCGCGCTCCAGATCGGCTACCTGCCGACGCTGTACGCCGCCTTCAACCGGCGGGAGACCGACGTGGCGCTGCTCGTCGCGCGGGCCGGCTTTCCGAGCTGGGGACCGGAACTGCTCGCCCGCACGCACTACGCGCTCGGCACTGGCATGTCCACGCTCAACACGCTCCCTGACCTGTACAAGCAGTGGGAGCGCTGGTCGGCCGACGTCGCGGAGAGCCACACGACGTACCTGCCCCTCGTCCGCTTCCGCTCGCCGCTGCCGTACTCATCGTGGGTGATCGCACTGCTCTCGGTGCTCGACTCCTGCGCGCTCATCCTTACCCTTTCGCCTGGTCAGGCGCCGACCGTCCAGGCCAGGCTCTGCCTGCGCAGCGGGTTCAACTGCCTGAACCGCATCGCCAGGGCAATGGGCTTGGACGTCCCCCTGGAGGCAGACCCGGAGGCCGGGATCACCTTGACCTATGAGGAGTTCCTCAAGGCCCACGCCCGGCTGCTTGAGGTTGGCTTCCCCATGACGCGCGAGCCTGCCGACGCCTGGCCCGACTTCGTCGGCTGGCGGGTCAACTACGAAAGCGCCGCGTACCAGATCGCCGCCGCGATCGACGCGGTTCCCGCGCTCTGGTCGGGACCGCGCCGCCACAGCTCGCCTTCCATCGCTCCCGATCGGCCGCCTCCCGGCCGACAGCGCTCGCCGCAGGCACCCAGCAAGGCGCCGAGCCCGGACAGCCCCGATCAAATGTATGATCCGTCATTAATCGCCGCGCTATGCTGACGGCATGTCGGGGGCGTGGCTAAGCGATGACGAGCAGCGGGCATGGCGGACCTACCTGCGAATGAGCTCGCTGCTGCCCGCCGCGCTCAACCGGGAGCTCCAGCAGGATTCCGGGCTCACGCTGCCCGAGTACGAGGTGCTCGTGCAGCTCACCGAGACGCCGCAGCACCGGCTGCGCCCGTTCCAGATCTGCGAGGCGCTGACCTGGGAGCAGAGTCGGCTATCGCATCAGCTCACCCGGATGGAGCGCCGTGGCCTCGTCTCGCGCCAGGAGTGCGAGGCCGACGGGCGGGGTGCCTTCGTCGAGCTCACCGCCGCTGGCGCCGACGCCATCGGCGCGGCGGCGCCGCGACACGTAGCGGCGGTGCGCCGGCTGGTCTTCGACCGGCTGAGCGACGCGCACCGCGCGGCCTTCGAGGAGGCGTGCACGGCCATCGCCACCGCGCTGTCCGAGCAACCCTGACCCGGCCGGGGCAACGCCGAAGCGGCCGTAACGGCCGGAGGTTACGGCTGGCCCTGGTTCCCGAGGCCGCCGTTCGCACTCTGGTTGTTACCGTTCCCGACGCTTCCGCCGTTGCCAATCCCGCTCCCGGCGTGCTGTTGGCTGCCCCTGTCCTGCCCCAGCGAGCCGCCCGCGCCCGGCAAATCCTGCGAATCGGCCGGTGGGAACCCAAGTCCGCCGGGATAAGGCTCGGAACCCTGCTGCGTCATAGCCCACGGCTGAAGCTGCATGCAGTAGCCGAGGATGTGCCACGCCCCGCCCGCCAGATTGCTCAAGTGCTGGTAGTCGCCGCTTTCCGCGGCCTGGTCCGATGGCGACTCGGGGCGCGCGATGAACTCCAGGTACTGGCGGCAGAGCTCGCTTGGCCCGGACGCCGTACCCGACCCGGCCGGCGACTGCTGGCCCGCGGAGCGGCTGGGAGTCGGGTGAGCGGTCGGCTCCTTCGTCGCGGTCCCGTCGAGTCCGTTCGATCCAGGGTGGCTCGTCCGGGGCGCCGCGCTCGAGGCGCCGGAACTGTGCCCGAGCAGTCCCGGGTGC
>JAWWPV010000752.1:0-2868 GCA_033854775.1 Trebonia sp. | reverse complement strand
CTCGAGGAAGCCGCCGCGGCCAGCCGCTCCCGCCATGCCGGGCGGCTGTCCGCCGCGGCCGGCGCGGGCGGCCCGGTCACCAAGGCCTTCATGAACTGGGCCCTCGCGCAGGTACTGCCAGAGAACGCCTCCGTCGTCAGCGAGTACTGGGCGCGCCCCGAGCTGCTGCCGCGCCGCGGGCCGCTGAGCTACTTCGGCACCCCGCCGGCCGGCGGCCTCGGGTGGGGGCTGCCCGCGGCCATCGGACTGAAGCTGGCCAGGCCCGAGCGTACCGTCATCTCCGCCGTCGGCGACGGCGCCTACATGTTCGCCAACCCGGCCGCGTGCCACCACGCGATGGCGATGCACGACCTCCCGGTGCTGACGGTCGTCTGCGCGAACCGCAAGTGGACCGCGGTTCAGGGCTCCGCCCTTGGCATGTACCCGGCCGGGCACGCCGCCGGCGCCGGGCAGCTCAGCCCGCTGGCCGAGCTCGGGCCCGCGGTCGCGTTCGAGCAGTACGCGGCCGCCTCTGGCGGCTACGGCGAGGCCGTTACCGAGCGCCGTGACCTGGTGCCGGCGCTCCGCCGCGCGCTGCACGCGGTCCAGGCCGAGCACCGTCAGGCCGTGGTGAACGTCTCGTGCGCGGACTGAGCACCGCGCCGGGCCGCCGGCGGCCCCCGCCGCGTGGTCGCCGTCAGTGCCCGGTCATCAGCTGCACCGCCTTGACGATCACCGCCGTGCGCCGGGCAGGACGCGAGGCGGCGCCGGGTCGGGCACGCCGACGTGGTGGAAGGCGGCGCGCAGTAGCGTGCTGACGTGCTCGTCGGACAGCGCGTACAGCCGCTTGCGGCCGTCTTTCTCCGCCCGCACCAGGTCATGCTCGCGCAGCACCCGTAGCTGATGGGAGACGGCCGACTGCTCCATGCCAAGCGCGTCGGTCAGGTCGCTGACCGAGCGGGGGCCGCCGAGCAGGCAGGCCAGGATCAGCACCCGGCTTGGCGTGGACAGCGCGAACATCGTGTCGGCCAGCCGCTCCGCCGCTGACTCGCTGACCGGTGGCTCGCTGACCGGTGGCTCGCCGGCCGCCGACTCACCGGCCGGCGGGTCACTGACCCTCGGGGCGCTGCCTTCGCGGCGCGGCCGGGCTGGTGTCATCGTGCGTCCTCTCCGGCGGGTTCCGCGCGCCATTCGACATTACATGAATTATCCTTCATGCTTTAGCTGTTTCCCGGCAACCCTGAAGAAGGTTATCGCCGCCTCCCGTTGGCACTTCGCGCCTGACAACCATGCGCCAGGGCGGGCATGGCCCGCCGTCCGCTCACCGCCCGGAGAGGATCATGAGCACCGGACTGCACGGCCTCGGGATCCCGGTCACCGCGGCGCAGATGGGCTACTTCGCCGCCAGGGCGGCGCTGGCGCTGGGGATCCCCGTGAACAGCACGGCGCTGGAGGGCGAAGAATGAGCCGACGGGTTCCGTGCCCGCCCGGCTACCGGCAGGACCAGATCCTGCTGCCAATGGCAGGCTCGGCTAGGAGACGGTGACCTGGGTCGAGGGGTAGCCGCTCGCGCCGTTGGGCGCCACCTGCGCGATCACCGACGTCTGGGTGTAGCCCGTCTTGTCGGTCGCCCGCGCTTCGATCAGGTGCGTGCCCGAGGTCGCGTCCCACTCCCAGACCCATTGCCGCCAGGTGTCGATCCCCGGCACGGTGGCGAGGGTCGCCTCCTGCCAGGGCCCGTGGTCGACGCGCGCCTCGACCGCCTCGATGCCCTTGTGCTGCGCCCACGCCACCCCGGCGACGGACACCTTCCCCGCCTTGACCGGTGTCCCGTTGGCCGGCACGTCGATGCGGGACTCGGTCTTGACCGGCCCCATCTGCGACCAGCCGCGCGGCACCCAGTACCCCTGCGCCGCGGCGAACGTCGTCACCTCAAGGTCGACCACCCACTTGCACGCCGACACGTACCCGTACAGTCCGGGCACGACGAGGCGGGCGGGGAACCCGTGCGCGGTCGGCAGCGCGGCGTCGTTCATCGCCACCGCGACCAGGGCGTCCCGCCCGTCGAGGATCACCGACAGCGGCGTGCCCGAAGTGAACCCGTCGACGGACGTGGCCAGCAACTGGTCCGCGCCGCGCTGCGGCCTTGCCTCCCGCAGGAGCGAGGCGAGGGACGCGCCGAGCCACTTCGCGTTGCCGACGTACGGGCCGGCGACCGGGTTGGACACGCAGCACAGCGTGAGGTAGTCCTCGATCAGCGGCCGGTGCAGCAGCTCATCGAAGGTGATCGTGATCTCGCGGGCCACCATGCCGTGAATGCGCAGCGTCCAGTTGGACGGGTCCACCTGCGGGACGAGGATCGCCGTGTCGACGCGGTAGAACTGGCCATTCGGCGTGATAAACGGGGAAATGCCGGGCACAGGCAGGTTCACCCCGGGCGGCAGCGGCGGCACGGGCTCGGCGGCCTTGGGGAACCGCACCGCCGCCTGGGCCAGCGACACGTCCTTGCGCGTGGCCAGGGACCGCCCGGCCACCTCGCCGATCGCGGCGGCCGCGACGCTGACCCCGGCCGCGACAAGGAACTGCCGTCGTGCCGTCGACGCGGCCGGCCCGCCACCGGACGGCCTCGCTACCGGCGGCCCCGCGCGGAACGGCCCCGTCCCGCCCGCCGAGGACCCGCCGGCCCAGTCTTCGTCGGCCCAGTCTCCGCTGGGCCCGGATCCGGCGGGCGCTCCGGTTTGTGTCCCGTCGGCCGCCACCCAGCCGGTGCTCGCGTCATCGTCGGCGCCGTCGGTGCCGTCGTCCCCGGCGGAAGAGGCCGCGGCCCAGCCGGAGTCACCGTCGGCGGCGCCCGGGGTGCCCCCGGCGCCGGGGGCACCAGGACCGAAG
>JAWWPV010000751.1:0-10228 GCA_033854775.1 Trebonia sp. | reverse complement strand
TAGCCCGCCCCGAGACCCGGCGAACCGGTAGCCCGTCGCCCGATACCCGCTAGCCCGCCCCCCGATACCCGGCGAACCGGTACCGTCGCCTCGCGGCGAAAATGACCTGAGCCATCCCAGAACGCTCTAGGGCCCCGGTACCGATACCCTTCGGGGGTATAGTATGGTGCTAGTGAGCCGCTGGAGGTGGGGCATGTACGGGTACACGCCGGAGAAGGACAAATACCTGACGAGACTGCGCAGGATCGAGGGTCAGGTTCGCGGCCTTCAGAAGATGGTCGAGGACGACAAGTACTGCATCGACATCCTGACCCAGGTGTCGGCGGTCACGAGCGCGCTTCAGTCGGTGGCGCTCGGCCTGCTTGAGGATCACCTCGGGCACTGCGTGGCGCAGGCGACCGCCGAGGGCGGCGATGTCGCGGCCGCGAAGGTCCGCGAGGCGTCCGAGGCGATCGCCCGCCTCGTGAAATCCTGACCGAACGCCCCGGGAAAGGGATCTGCACTATGACATCGTCGACGTACCAGGTGACTGGCATGACCTGCGAGCACTGCGTGCGCGCGGTCACCGAGGAGATCGGGAGCCTGGTCGGCGTTAGCGCGGTGAGCGTCGCGCTCGTCCCGGGCGGAGAGTCGGCGGTCACGGTCACCAGCGACGCCCCGCTCACGACCGAGGCGGTCGCCGATGCCCTCGACGAGGCCGGCGCGTACCGGCTGTCCGGTTCCGCCGACGCGGCTGGCCCGATCATCGCTACGGCCCGCACTCTGCCGCTCGTATGACCTAGCCGAGTTGAGGCGTGTGTCGGGGAGAGTTGAGGCGTGTGTCGGGGAGAGTAAGCCGCATTCGTTCGGAGTGATGATCATGAGCACCACGGACCTCGTCATCGGCGGGATGACCTGCGCGTCGTGCGCGGCGCGGGTTGAGAAGAAGCTGAACAAGCTCGACGGGGTCACGGCCATGGTCAACCTGGCGACCGAGACCGCCCGCGTGTCGTTCCCTGACGCGCTGACCGTGGCGGACCTCATCACGGTGGTCGAGCGCACCGGCTATACCGCCAGGCTGCCCGCGCCGGCTAGCGCAGGCACCGACGCGGCCGCGAGCCAGGCGGACGCAAGCGCGCCGCGTCGCCGGCTCGTCGTGTCGCTGGCGCTTGCCGTTCCCGTGACGGTGCTCGCGATGGTGCCCGCCGCCCAGTTCCCCGGCTGGCAGTGGGTGTCGCTCGCGCTGGCGACCCCGGTCGCGACCTGGGGTGCCTGGCCGTTCCACCGCGCCGCGGCGGTGAACGCGCGGCACGGCACGGCGACCATGGACACGCTGGTGTCGGTCGGGGTGGCCGCCGCCTACCTCTGGTCGCTGTACGCGCTGGTCTTCGGCGGTGCCGGGCACATCGGCGACCGGATGACGTTCTCGTGGCTCGTCGGCGCCGGCGTTACCGAGGACGGCGGGACCCACGCGACCTACCTGGAGGTCGCGGTTGGTGTTACCGCGCTGATCCTGCTCGGCAGGCACCTGGAACTGCGGGCGCGGCGCCAGGCGGGCACCGCCCTGGCGGCGCTGCTCGGCCTGGGCGCGAAGCAGGCGACGCTGCTCCGCGACGGCCGCGAGGTCACCGTCGCCGCCGACGCGCTCGTGGCCGGCGACGAGTTCGTGATCCGGCCGGGGGAGAAGATCGCGACCGACGGCGTCGTCGTCACCGGGCACTCCGCGGTTGACACGTCCATGCTGACGGGCGAGCCGGTGCCGGTCGAGGCCGGCCCGGGCGACACCGTCACCGGCGGGTGCGTCAACGTCGGCGGGCGGCTCATCGTGCGCGCCACCCGGGTCGGCGCGGACACCCAGCTCGCCCAGATGGCGCGGCTGGTCACTCAGGCCCAGGCGGGCAAGGCACAGGTGCAGCGCCTCGCGGACCGCGTCTCCGCCGTGTTCGTTCCCGTCGTGTTCGTGATCGCCGCCGTGACGCTGGCGGGCTGGCTGGCCGCGGGCGGGTCCGCGGCGGGCGCCTTCACCGCCGCGGTGGCGGTGCTGATCATCGCCTGCCCGTGCGCGATGGGCCTGGCCACCCCGACCGCGATCCTGGTCGGCACCGGCCGCGGCGCGCAGCTCGGCATCCTGATCAAGGGCCCCGAGGTCCTGGAGAACACCCGCAGGGTCGACACCATCGTTCTCGACAAGACCGGCACGGTCACGACCGGCCAGATGACTCTGACCGACGTGGTCGCGGCCCCCGGCCTGGGCGAGCTGGAGTTGCTCAGGTACGCCGGCGCCGTGGAAGCGGCCTCCGAGCACCCGATCGCCGCCGCGATCACCGCTGGCGCCCGCCTCCGCCTCAGCCCCCGCCTCACGCAGCCGGATGGTTGTGACAACGAGCCGCCTATAACCGGCCCGGTGCCACAACCATCCGCCCGCTGGCCAACCCCCTTGCCTGACATTTCCGATTTTTCCTCCCATTCCGGCCAGGGTGTCTCCGCGCTCGTGGACGGTCACGCCATCCTGGCGGGCCGCCGGACCTGGCTCACCGGCGAGTGGGCGCTCACTATCCCGTCAGAACTGGCGCGGACCGCGGACGCGGCGGAAGCCAAGGGCCAGACGGTCACCTTCGTGGCCTGGGACGGCGCGGTCCGCGGCGTGCTGATCGTGGCCGATACGGTCAAGCCCACGTCACCGGAGGCGGTCGGGCGGCTGCGCGCCATGGGCCTGCGCCCGGTGCTGCTCACCGGCGACCACGAGCGGGCGGCCCGCGCCGTGGCGAGCCAGGTCGGCATCGACGAGGTCATCGCCGGCGTCCTGCCGGCGGACAAGGTCGACGTGATCAAGCGCTTCCAGTCCGAGGGCCGCACGGTCGCGATGGCCGGCGACGGTGTCAACGACGCCGCCGCGCTCGCCCAGGCTGACCTTGGCCTCGCGATGGGCACCGGCACCGATGCCGCGATCGAGGCCGCCGACCTGACCCTGGTCAGCGGCGACCTGCGGGCGGTTCCCGACGCGATAGAGCTGTCGAGGAAGACACTCAAGACGATCAAGGGCAACCTCGCCTGGGCCTTCTGCTACAACGTCGCGGCCATCCCGCTGGCCGCGTCCGGCCTGCTCAACCCCATGATCGCGGCCGCCGCGATGGCCTTCAGCTCGGTCTTCGTGGTGACGAACAGCCTGCGCCTGCGCGCCTTCGGCACCCGCGGCCGATAACGCCGGTTACCGCCGCCGGCGTGCCAGCCGGAGGAAGACCAGCCCGAGGATTACGAACGGCACCAGCCAGCCGATGCCGCCGTGGCCGTGACCATGCCCGCCGAACAGGCCGCCGGCGATGATCGCCGCGACAATGAAGGCGATCATGACGCGTGCCACCGGCAGGAAGTTTGGCCGGGGCGGGTCGCCGGGGGTGAATTCCCGGTCCGCCTCAGGGAAAGCGCCCTGGGGCGGGATCGCCGCGTTCCGCGGCGGCAGGTCGGCGAACAGGCCGCTGAGGTCGGCCCCGGTGCGGGCCTGGAGCGCGCGGCCGGACCGGTCGTCAAACTCATCCTGCGTGAGCCGCCCGGCCTGGAAGTGCTCGCTGAGCTCGGCGACCGCGTGGTCGCGCTCGGCGTCCGACACGCGGATCTCGCCGCGCGGGAAGCCCCTGATACCCGTGTCCATCGCTGATGTCCCCTCGTTAGGCCTTGTGCACAGCTGCCACCGGTCACACTACGGACCGGGTGACGCCGTGCCATCGGCCGGAAAGTTGATTTTCGACTCCACCCAGGGTTGACGGGCGGCGGAAAAACCCCTTCGACGTACTCCCCAGGAGGTATGCCGACGATGACCACGAAGGAGACGATCGGCGCGGTCGTGCTGGCCACCCAGGCTCACGGGGTGGGGTCTGCCGCGGCGAAGTAATATGCGTCCCATGCCCCGCACCTCCGCCTCGCCCAGCCCAGTGCCGACCAGACCCGTCCGGCTGACCGGCTGGGGCCGCATCGCGCCCACCAGGGCTGACCTGGCGGCACCGGCCAGCGACGCGGAAGCCGCGGCACTGCTCCGCTACCTCGCGGAACCGCCCGCGAGCAAGAGCGGCACCGCGATCCCGCGCGGCCTTGGCCGCAGCTACAACAACGCGGCACAGTCCGCCGGCGGCGTCGTCATCTCCACCAGCAGGCTGAACAACATCATCAGCCTCGACCCGGCCACCGGCATCGTGGTCGCGGAGGCCGGCGTCTCCCTTGAGCAGCTCATGGTCGCCGGACTGCCGCACGGCTGGTTCGTGCCTGTCTCCCCTGGCACCCGCCAGGTGACGGTCGGCGGCGCGATCGCGGCGGACGTGCACGGCAAGAACCACCACGTGGCCGGGTCGTTCGCCGGCCACGTCACGAGCTTCGACATCCTCTTCCCGAATATCGAGCAGACCGAACCGCACACCGTCACCAAGGAAGCCGACCCGGAGCTGTTCTGGGCGACGGCCGGCGGCATGGGCCTGACCGGCTTCATCACCAGGGCGACGATCCAGCTCAAGCGGGTGGGGAGCTCCCTGGTCAAGGTCGACACGGTCAAGACAAGGGACCTCGACCAGACGATGGCCGTGCTGGCCGAGCACGACAAGAAGTACGGGTACACGGTCGCCTGGTCCGACGACCTCGCGACGGGCGGGAACCTCGGCCGGTCGATCATCACGAGCGGCGACTTCGCGGCCATCGACGACCTCGACGGCAGGCAGCGAAGCGACCCGTTCAAGTTCGACCCGCGCGCCAGGCTGGCGGCGCCGACCGTCTTCCCGCCCGGCCTGATGAACCGGCACTCGATCCGCCTCGCCAACGCGGCCTGGTACCGCAAGGCACCGAAGCTTCGCGAGCACGAGCTCCAGACGATCAGCCAGTTCTTCCACCCGCTCGACGGGATCAGGAACTGGAACCGGGTCTACGGCCCCGGCGGCTTCCGCCAGTACCAGTACGTCATGCCGCTGCGCGCGGAGGCGGCCGTCAGGCGAAGCTTCGAGCTGGTCAGCGCGCACCGCGCCCCGAGCTTCGTCACCGTGCTCAAGCGGTTCGGAAAGGCCGACCCTGGCCTGCTGTCGTTCCCGACCGAGGGCTGGACGCTCGCGCTCGACTTCCCGGCCCGCACCCCCGGCCTGGGCCCGCTCCTCGACGAGCTCGACAAGCTGGTGGTGGCGCACGGCGGCCGCGTCTACCTGGCCAAGGACTCCCGGGTGAGCGCGGCGACCCTGGAGGAGATGTACCCGGGCCTCCCCGCATTCCGCAAGCTCCGCGCCGGCCTGGACCCGGCCGGCGTCCTCGCTTCCGACCTCTCCCGCCGCCTGAGCCTGTAAAACCGTAAGTCAATTTCAGGATCATCCCGAACGAGTTCGGCTCCCTGTTACCCCCCACGAAACTCCGGCGGCGCGGAAAGCGAAGCACGAACTCGTTCGGATGAATCCGTCTTTTGAATTTTCTGGTTGGACTACTTGCCGCCGACCTTGCGGCCGAAGACGAACTTCTCCGTCGGCACGCTGGGCAGCGTGGTGGTGCCGTCGTGGGCGGTGCCCGCCTCGTTGGTCACCGCCGGGATGGCGAAGTACTGGAAGGTGATGGTCGTCTCGCCGTGGCGCTCTCCGGGGTCCACGTCGAAGATGGAGTACCCGTAGGCGTCGGTCGGGTTGATGGCGGCGGACCAGGGCGCGTCCTCGATCGAGTCGGCGCCGTTCTTCGAGAAGCCGGCCGCCTCGGTGCCGACGACGGCGTTCCGCGTGGTGATGACCTTGGCCTGCGGCTTGTCGTCGGCGGCGCCCGTGCTGGAGGAGCCGGTGCCGTAGGTGTTGGTCGGCCCGTTGGTGCCGCCGCCGCCGAGCACCAGGTACACCGTGCCCTCGGTGGTGTTCCATGCCGGGGTGCCGTTGAAGTCATACGGCTCGGTGGTGACGACCGACGGCCGCCGGGTGTCGACGGCCGCCCCCTTGGTCTGGCCCGGGTTGGGCGCGGCGACGGTGCCGTGCGACCCGGCGTCGTAGCCGCGGACCGGGTAGGTCCGCTCGTAGTCGTGCTCGTGGCCGGACAGCACCAGGTCGACCTCGTACTTGTCGAACAGCGGCAGCCAGGCCTGGCGGATGCCGAGGTCGGAGCCGTTGCCTGGCACCGAGGTCGACATCGCGCACTGGTGCATGAACACCACGATCATGTCCACCGACGGGTCGCGGCGGGCCGCCGCCAGGGCCTGCTCCAGCCAGAGCGTCTGGAGGTTGGGCTTGCCGCTCGCGTGGTCGGGGACCAGCGAGTTGTCCTTCGCGTCGAGCTTCAGGCCGCCGGTGTAGAAGCGCGTGTAGGTGGTGGTGCCGTTGGGGATCTCGGCGCCGGTCGTGGTGGTCTCCGGCGCGGTGTTCGCGGTGTCGATCACGTAGTTGGCGGCGCCGTCCTGGTAAATGACGTCGTCGGCGTCCAGCGAGATGAACTTCACGGTGCCGACCTGGAAGGCGTAGAAGTTGCCGCGCAGCCGGTTGCCGTCCCAGTTGGTCAGGCCGTTGTCCGGCAGCAGGAACCGGCTCAGGTAGTGCCCGAAGCCGTACGGGCCGTTCCAGTAATTACCGGCCGCGCCCTGCGCTCCGACCCCGCCCGGCGCGCTGCCCGGCGCGCCGGGCATGGTGTCGACGCCGAACTCGCACTCGTGGTTGCCGAGCGCGGGCATCCACGGCCTGTTCGCCGCGCTGCGCGCGACGTTGTTGCCGAAGTCCCGCCACACGCCGGGCGCGTTGTCGACGTCCAGGTTGGCGTAGCACAGGTCGCCGTTGAGCAAGTGGAAGAGCGGCGCGCCCCGGCCGTCGCCCGGGTTCTCGATCGCGGTGACCGCGAACCAGGAGTTGTCACAGGACTCGTGCCAGATGTTCCCCGACGTGTTGAGGTCCCAGGACGGGGTGGCCAGGTCACCGTAGCTGGAGAAGCGGAACTTCGCCCGGCCGTGCGGCGCGGTCTCGAACGCCGCGCCCGCCGTGGACGGCGCGTGCGCGCCGTCGCTGACCTGGTAGTAATACCGCGTTCCCGGCTTCAGCCCCTTGAGCTGCACATGGTAGAAGTACGTGGTCTGCCCGTTGAGCCCGTCGGTGAAGCTGACAGCGGCGGCCTCGCCGTACCGTTCGGTCACGTCAAGCGGCCTCGGGTCCGGCATCTTGACCAGCCAGCCGGGGTTGCTGGCCGTGATCGGCTGGGCCGAGAAGGCAAGCGTCGGTGCGGGCTGGGCCACCGTGCCTGGCGCGGACCAGGACACCGTGACCTCCGTGGCCGGGTCGCTGCCCCAGGTCAGCAGCAGCTGCTCCGGCTCCGTGGTGGTCGGCAGCGGAATCGTCGTGGTCGGCGGCCCGCCCGGGGCGCTGCTGGCGAGCGCCCGCGGCGCGCGGACGGTCGTGCCCCCGATCGCCGCGACGGCGCTGACGCCGACGCTGCCGATGATGAACCGGCGCCGGGTGAACCCGGCCTTCCCGGTCGCCTCAACCTGAAAAGGTTCGCTCATGGCCGCGACGCTAGGCAACTCAAGTGAACGCCGCGTGGCCGGCGCCCGGCCATCAGCCAGCGTTTACCCCCACAGGCGGGTAACGGCGGCCGGCGCGGGAGAGCGGCGGCGCTACGGAACGTCCGTGTCGTCACTCGCTGGGTCGTCGCCTGGCAGCGCCAGGGTCAGCGCCGCCTCGTTGGCCTGCTCGATCGCCTGCCTGGCCTGCTGGATGACAGCGGTCGCGTCGTCGGCGAGCCGGCCCGTGAGGTCGGCGTCCATGGCGGTGTCGCCAATGCCGGCGAGGAGCTCGACATGGGTGTCGTCAAGGGCGTTGAGCTCCCGCACGACCGCCTCCTTGCGCGTCGCCAGGTCGGCGGCGTCGACTAGGCCGGCGACATTCTCCAGGTCACTGACCCGCCGCGCCACATCGGCGAGGACGAGTTCCTGCGCCCGCCGCTGCCTCGCCACGGCCTGGGCGACGTCCGGGTCGTCCGAGGCGACATCGCCCAGGATTTCCCGCTGCTTGGCGCGCACCTCGGCCAGCCGGGCGAGCCGCTGTGCGATATCCCACAGCCGCTGCGGCAGCACCTCAGTGATCTGTACCGAGTCGATGCGCCCGTCGCTGACCACGCCGGCGCCGGCGATCCGGTTCCGCGCGTCGACCGCTCGCTTCCACACCTTCCAGTGCTCGGCGTCAATGTCGGTGCTTGGCAGCACATAGCGGCGGTGCTGGGTGACCGGCGCGTACGCCTCCGCGATCGCCTTGGCGGTGGGGCGGCCAGCCAGCACCATCGGAATGGCGGTTGCGGCGAGCAGGAGCATCGTGGTCGCGAACGCGTCGCTTTGGGCTGCCACACCGAGAATCGCCAGGACGAAGAAAACCCCCGCAAGGAACGCGCACCCGCGGCCACTGCTGGCCGGAGGCGTCGGCGGGGGCACTGGTCCTTGGTAGGGAACCAGCTTCCCGGCCGCCCTGGCGAGTGCTTCCCGCACCTCCTTGGGCAGATCCGGGTCAACTATCACCGTGGCGCTATCGAGGTGCGTGGCTGCCCCACGCACGCTGCGATCACCATCCTGACGCCCCAACGGCGCGTCCGCACCATCCATACTCGACACCGCTGCCCCTGCGAGAGCTACCCCAGGCGAAACACCCTGTCTCACTATCAACCATAACCAAGCCGGGCAGTAACCGAGCCAGGCTGTAGTAGACGTACCCCGGTATCCGGGCGCGAGACGGCCATCGGGGGGCAATTCCACAGGAAGTTACTGCTTCGACAGGTTCGCCGCGCCGCCACGCAGGACGTACTTCTGGATCTTGCCGGTCGCAGTCTTGGGCAGGTCGGCCACGAAGGTGACACCGTGCGGGGCCTTGTAGTGCGCGATCCGCTCCCTGACGAAGGCGATCAGCTCGTCCGCCGTCACCGACGCGCCTGGCATGAGCACCACGAACGCGTACGGCATCTCACCCCATTTCTCGCTCGCCAGCCCGACAACCGCGGCCTCGCCGACGGCCGGGTGCCGCAGCAGGGCCCCCTCCACCTCGACCGAGGAGATGTTCTCCCCGCCGCTGATGATCACGTCTTTGATCCGGTCGCGGATCTCCACGTACCCGTCAGGGTGCACCACGGCCGCGTCGCCGGTATGGAACCAGCCGCTGCCCATCGCCTTCTTGGTCGCCTCCGGGTCGTTGTAGTAGCCGTCCATGACGACATTGCCACGGACGGTGATCTCCCCGAGGGTGATCCCGTCGTCCGGCACCTCGCCGCCGAGGTCATCGACGACCCGCAGCTCGCCAGAAGTGAGCAGCTCGACGCCCTGCCTCGCCTTCATCACCGCGCGCTCGGCGGGGGAGAGGCGCTCATGCTCCGGCAGCGGCGCGCACACGGTGATGAACGGCGCCGTCTCTGTCAGGCCGTAGACGTGGGTGATGTCCCAGCCGAACCCGCCCTCAAGCCCCTCGATCGTCGCCGCGGCAGGCGGCGCGCCCGCGGTGACCACGCGCACCCCGGCCGGCACGGAGCCCTGCACCGCGGCGGGGGCGTTGGCCAGCGCGATCAGCACGGTGGGCGCGGCGCACATCCAGCCCACGCGCTCATCCCTGATCAGCGTGAAGACCAGCGCGGGATCCACCTTGCGCAGGCACACGTGCGTGCCCGCGGCCGCGGTCACCGTCCAGGTGAACGTCCACCCGTTGGCGTGGAACATCGGCAGCGTCCACAGGTAGCGGTCGCCGACGCCCATGGGCAGGTGCAGCAGGGTGCCGATGGTGTTCATCGCGGCGTTCCGGTGCGTGATCATGACGCCCTTGGGCCTGGACGTCGTGCCGCTCGTGTAGTTGATGGTCAGCAGGTCACGCTCGCCGATGTCCGGCTTGCCGAACGTCGGCTCGGTCGCCGCGATCAGCGCCTCGTAGTCGAGCCAGCCGTTCGCCCCGTGGTCAGCGGTACCGCCCTCGAACGCGACGAAGTGCCGCACCCCCGGCATCTGGTCGCGCACGCCGTCGATCGCTTCGAGGTAGTCGCCGTGCACGCACAGCACCGTCGAGCCCGAGTGGTTGACCATGTAGACGAAGTCGTCCGGGGTCAGCCGGTAGTTCATCGGCACCAGCACCGCGCCGAGCTGTGGCACCGCGTAGAACGACTCAAGCTGCGCGTGGGTGTTGGGCGCGACCGTGGCCACCCGGTCCCCCGGCCGGACGCCGAGCCGCTGGAGGGCGGCGGACCAGCGGTCGCACCGGTCGAAGAACTGCTCGTAGGTGAGCCTCAGGTCGCCATCGACGACGGCCTC
>JAWWPV010000750.1:0-3001 GCA_033854775.1 Trebonia sp. | reverse complement strand
AACCTCACCATTCCGGCCACCGCCCTGCCCGGCCTCGCCACCCGCACCCGCCACCTCGGCCCCTGGACACTCACCCCCTCCGGCAGCCCAGCCCCGCCGGACACCCCAGCCCCGTCAGACAGGAGCGGCCCGCCGGACACGGCCGGCCTACGAGACACGGCCGGCCTACGGGACAGGGCCGGCCCGCGGGGGACAGGCCCGCCGGACGGCTACGGCACCTGGACGCTCACCATCCCCGGCGGCCGCCAGTTCACCGTGCGCCTCGACCCGGTACCCACCCTCGACTGCGACCACCGGTACGAGTCCCACGGCTACCAACCAAGCGACCGGCTCCGCCACCTCGTCCAGGTCCGCGACGGCGCCTGCACCTTCCCGCCCTGCTCACGGCACGCCCGCGAGTCCGACTTCGAGCACGCCACCCCGTACGACAAGGGCGGAAAGACGTGTACCTGCAACGCCGGCGCACGCAGCCGAGCCTGCCACCGGGTCAAGCAATCCAAGGGGTGGAAGGTCACCCAGCCCAGACCAGGCTGGCACCAGTGGCAGACCCCAGCCGGCCGCATCTACATCCAAGAACCCTGGCGATACCCGGACTGAGACCGCCTGACCGCTGACCGCCGGATTCACGCTGGTCCTGGCGTCAAGTGAACAACCGATCGAGTCGCACCTGCTGCCAGGGATCGCGGACGCGTGCGATGAAGTTACGGCAGTTGTAGATCGTGACCCCGGTTGCGTTGCTGCAGTTCATAGCTGTCGTTGTGCAGGGAGCGTGCCGCACTAAAGTCATGGACGGTCTTGGGTAGCTGTACGGGCTGGTCCGTTAGTTGTTCCAGCGCGCCGCGCGCGACAGAATTGTCCGGTGATCCCAGCCAAGCCGGCGAGCACGGCCGACCGGCGTTCCCCGCAGGACGTCCGCATCGTGCATTTGCCGGCTTCTGCGTTCCACGCGCTGGCAGGCGGCGATCTGGCGGCGGCAAACGCTGTGAGTCCTGTGCCCCTCTCGGAGTACTTCGCCGGCCCTGAGTGGAGAGGGACGTGGCGGATGCGCAGCAGGCAAGTCGAGCAGGACCCGGCCAGCGCGGCATGGGTCACTGGTGTCATCTGGGATGAGCGGCAGCAGTTGGCCGTCGGCCGGGCCGGGTATCACGGTCCCCCAGATCCGTCGGGGATGGTTGAGATCGGTTATGCGGTCGACCCCGTGTACAGGCGGCGCGGCTACGCCAGGGCCGCACTGGAGGCCCTGCTCCGGCGTGCGGCTCATGAGCCGCAGGTGAAGACGGTACGGGTGACCATCAGCCCAGGCAACGCTGCCTCTTACGCTCTGGCATCGCAGTACGGCTTTACCGAAGTCGGGGAGCAGTGGGACGAGGAGGACGGCCTGGAGATCATCTACGAGGCGGACGCAAGCCGGTACGTGTAGGCGATTCCCTGCATGGCTTGCCGTCAGCGTGGGTCACCGCACCGTCGCGTGATAGCCAGTTGACGGTCTAGCCGAATGCGGAGTCGCCTGGGCCACGATGTCGGAGATGCCGCTGGCCCAGATCGAGAAGTACAAGGTGACCAAGGTCTGGACGATTGCCATCCTCCGGGACGCGACCCGTCCTATCCTGCTTATGCCGCGCGGCTAGTACTTGTCTGGTAACCTTCAGTGATGTACGGTGATGACCGTACAAAACTCCTTGTCTTTCACGGCCGTGTATGGCTGATCCCCGGGGTCTTTCTTGCTCCCGGCTTGTGTGGTGAAGTTCCCTATGGGGGGGAGCTGTCGATGTCGCAGCTGTTTGCGTACCGTGTCGCCGTCCGGGCGGCACAGTTCGCGATTGCGGCTGCCGGTATCTTGTTCCTCCTGCTTCTTTTCTCAAGGCAGGCCCACGCCGCGACGGGCGACGACCATCCCGGGGCACTCCGATCGGTCACTTCCGCCGCATCGGCGCTCACCGGGCCTGGGGCGACCGGGACGGCTGGGGCGACGGCGAGTTCACCCGCCAGCACTCCGCTCGCCGGCGTGACCACCTCTGTCACGAGCACCGCCGGGTCCGTCATCAAGTCCGCGGCTAAGCCCGTGACCGCAGCGATCGCGGCGCCCGCTCAGGCTGCTGCTTCTACTCAGCCGACTGACCCGCCCGCCGGCCCGCCCACCACGGCCTCCTCGGCCAGCGCCGGCGGAGCCCATCCGGCGAACCAGGCGGCGTCTCCGGCCACTTCAACCCCGGCAGAGCCGTCGACGGCCCCAACGCAGCCGGTGGCCCCGGTGGCTGGCGCCGTGGCTCAGGCGCTGGCCCCTGTTACCGGCGCGGCTGCCCGAGCCGAGGGTGCCGCCCCCCAGACCTTGGCTCCGGTCACGGGCGTGTTGGCCCCGGCCGTGTCGACGGTGACGCAGGCGCTGGCTCCGGTTACCGGCACGGTGGCGCCGGTCGTGTCTACCGCGACCGGGGCGCTGGCTCCCGTCACTGGCACGGTCGCGCCGGTCGTGTCGACCGCGACCGGGGCTCTCGCGCCGCTCACGGGAGCGGTGGCCCCCGTCGTGTCGACCGCGAGTGGGGCACTGGCTCCGGTTACCGGTGCGTTGACGCCGGTGGTGGGCACCGTGGCTCAGGTGCTGGCTCCGGTTACGGAGACGGTGGCGCCGGTGTTGTCGACGGCGGCCGAGGCTCTGGCTCCGGTTACGGGTGCGTTGTCGCCGGTGGTGGGCACTGTCGCTCAGGTGCTGGCCCCCGTTACGGAGACGCTGGCGCCGGTCGTGTCGACGGTGGCCGACGTTCTGGCTCCGGTTACCGGCGTGGTGGCGCCGCTGTTGACTCCCGTAACGCAGGCTCTGGCTCCCTTGACGCAGGCCCTGGCTCCGGTGACCGCGAGCGTCGCGCCGCTCCTGTCGGGCGTGACCGCGGCCGTGGCGCCCGTCAGCGTTGTAATCGCCCCGGTCATCGCCCCGATCGTCGCGCAGGCCGCGCCGTCGGCGGTGTCGGCCTCGGGAAACGCGCAGGCACTGACCGCCCAGGTG
>JAWWPV010000749.1:0-2842 GCA_033854775.1 Trebonia sp. | reverse complement strand
CAGCGTGCCGCTTGATTCTTCCTCAAGCGTGAATCGGTCATGCTCGGTGGCGCCTCGATGGACGAAGGTAACCTTCGGCGCGCCCTCTTGCTCTTCCAGTTCAAGGTCAAGAACTCCCAGGTCGGCGTAGCGAAGCAGTTCGCGAAGCGTGGCCTGGTCGTGCTGCTTCCACTCGTGAAACGTGTATGAGTCGGAGAGGATCTGCCCCGCTCGCATCGCGAATATGCCGTGCGAGAACCAGTCGTAGATCGCGCTTAGCTGTTCGTGGTTATTAGCTGCCGCCGTCGAGAGATAGAGGCTGTTAGAGCGCGTGAGCTTGGCTATGTTTTGACGAAGGCCACCAAGCGACGGGCCGAACCTAATGCCGAACTGGGCATCGCGCTCAAACAGCACGCGCGTGCGCTTTTTCGGGAAGATATAGAGCCACTCTTCCAGGACCTGCTGGTCATCGATGGAGAAGCCGTATTCATGACGCACTCCATGGAGCATGAAGTCGACAATGAGCCTGGTAGGCCGTTGCCTGCTGATTGAGTCCAGCTTGAACGCGCGCCTGTCGATCGGCGCGCCCGGCCGCCAGTCCTGGTGAGAGCTAAGCACCGCACTCACCATGAAGACGAGGGCATCGAGGACGTTCGACTTCCCGGAGGCGTTGGCTCCGTAGATGGCCGCCGCGGGCAGGGCCTTGGTGCCGGAGACGCCGATGGCGCGAACCGCGAGGTCCTCGTGATCGGTCGCAGCGATCATGCTTAGCTCCGCTTGGTCGCGGATGGAAGCGTAGTTGGTGACTCGGAACCGTAGCAGCACGTCTTCATCTCACCCACTCTCCATACCTCAACGTACTGCCAGAGTACGCCTTTCGTGGCCTCTCCGCTCATTTTTTGCTCCAGACTGGCCTAACGTCACGGCATTGCCATCACTTCACGATCGTTTTGCGGCAGTCGAGCGGGAGACTGCGCTTCGAAACGTGGCAGCTAGGTAAATGAACCGTTGACCTATCGGCGAACCGGGTTTATGCCGTAAATGACGCGAGTCGCGTGTTGCGCGCCGTCTTGGCCGTGACGTGGCGGCTCACCGGTCATGGCAATGGCTCAAGATGGCTCAAGCTCAAGGGAGAGGCGATGCCCAGGCCGCCCAGAGATCCCCGTCCAGTCTTCCTCGCCGTCACTCTTCTCGCGATCGCCGGGCTTGTCCTGCTCGGTTTCCAGCTCGCGTCTCCCGCGAACGCGACGAACGCGACGAACGCCGCTAACCCCGTCAGCGTCAGCGCGGCCAGCCTCGTCAGGCCAGCGGCCGCGGTGACCCCGGTCGTGAGCTGCGCCCAGCTCGCGACGATGGACTTCACGCAGGCCGCTCCCGGCGCGCCAACCCAGGTCACGTCGGCGACGGTCACGACGATCACCGGGGCCAGGTACTGCGAGGTGCAGGGCGTCCAGCCGCCGCAACTCCAGTTCGACCTGCGGCTCCCGGTCAGCACCTGGACCGGACGCTACGTCCAGGAGGGCTGCGGCGGCTACTGCGGCGCGGTCTCCCCTGGCGCGCCGCAGGCCGCGACCAACTGCCCGGCAGTGACCGGCAACGAGCTGGCCCTGGCGACGGACAACGAGGGCCACGCCGGCAGCGGGTTCGACGCGCTCTTCGGCTGGGACCCGGGAATGCGCGTTTCCTACGCGTACACCTCCGAGCACAACCTTGACCTCGCCGCGAAGGCCGTCATCGCCGCCTACTACGGTCACGGTCCGACTTACAGCTACTTCGACGGGTGTAGCGACGGCGGCAGGGAGGCGCTGGTCGAGGCGGAGCGCTACCCGAACGACTTCAACGGCATCCTGGCCGGCGCGCCGGAAATCTACGCCGCCGAGCTGAACGGCGAGGTGCAGGCGTGGAACGTGCTCGCCAACATGGACGCGAGCGGCCACGAGATCCTGACGGCCGAGAAGCTGCCCGCGCTGCACGCGGCGGTCGAGGCCAAGTGCGCCAACGCGCAGGGCTACATTGCCGACCCGCGTGCCTGCGCCTTCAACCCGGCATCCATCCAGTGTCCGGCAGGCACGGATAACAGCAACTGCCTCACGCAAGCGCAGGTTGCCGTCGTTGAGAAGCTGTACCAGGGCCCCCGTGACCCGCAGGGCCAGAACTTGTACCCGGGCGGCGAGCCCTACGGCTCTGAGCTGGCCTGGACCCCGTGGTTCATCGACCCGGCGGCCGACGGCGGCTGGCCGGCCGACACGATCGACTACGGCGCCGCGACCGGCATGCTGGAAGACCTGGCCTTCAGGAAGAACCCCCCGGCCTCGTTCAAGCTGACCGACTGGAACTTCAGCCTGAACAACTACCAGGCGCTCACCGCGCTCAACGGCCTGAACGACGCCACCGACCCCAACCTGAGCGCCTTCGCCAGGGCAGGCGGGAAGATCATCATCTGGCAAGGCCTCGCCGACTCCGCGATAAGCCCGTTCGGCACCATCAACTACTACAACGCCGTGGTCCAGGACGCCGGCGGCTTCGCGGCCAGCCAGCGGTTCTCCCGGCTCTACATGATCCCCGGGGGCTACCACTGCCTCGGCGGCGGTGCCCCGCAGGTCACCGCCGACCTGCTCGACCCGCTGATGAGCTGGGCCGAGCAGGGGACGGCACCCGGCGCACAGTCCTTCCCACTGACCGCTCCCACCAAGACGCTGAAGGCGATCACGGTCAGCCCGATGGACCCGACCGCCCCGGTCACCGTCAAGGGTGGCGGACCAGCCCTGAACGCCAGCTACCAGTGGATCGGCCACCTGCTGCACGTCAACGAGCTGTGGTGCGACGTCAACGGCATGGAGGTGACCTGCCGGACCAAGGCCGC
>JAWWPV010000748.1:0-6427 GCA_033854775.1 Trebonia sp. | reverse complement strand
GGTCCAAGCGGCTCCTTGCGTATAACCGCGCGCCCGGGCCTTAACAGCCTGGTGACGCGAGTGCGCTCGCTGGAGTGCACGACTTCGGCCCGGGCGAACGGCTCCGGGCCGGGCCCCACTCCGCCTGCTTCCATCGGGCACCTCCACACGCGGTCGGCCTCCCCCTACCTGCCTACACCAAGCCCGAAGACATGCACCACGGCGGCTCGGCACAGATTCTCCATTTTTACAAACCGGCCGTGGGCGCGAGTATCTCGATCCGGCCCTCCCTCACCCGGGTGTCGAACGCGGTTAGCTGGCAGTGGCCCGGGTTGTCCTGACCCGGGAGGTCAGCAGCTACGTTCACGCTGGCCGGTAGATGTGGAACCGGTCGTCAACGCGGACCATGACGAATGCCCTACTGCGTCGGCAAGACGACGCTGGTGCGGATCCTGGCGACACTATTGCCGCGCCGCGGTGCCACCGACGTCGAAGACCAGCTCGGCGAGCTCGGCATCGCTGTCCGACCTGGCCATCAGCGGGCGGCGGTAGACCATGATGCGCGCGGGCGTGGCCAGGCGGCTCTGGTCGCCCGCGCTCGGCGTCTGCCGGTTTCTGCTGCTCAGGGGGCACGCGATGCGCAACGGCGCCGACGACCCCGTTACTGGATTGAGACGCGCATTGCCGCCAGGGCGCGTCGCTGGAGCGCTCGTTCGAGCAGCATCCCTCCGCCGCAGCCGATCTCCAGCAGGCGGTTGTCCGCCTAAGCGCCAGCGCCGCCAGCGTCTCCTCGAAGCTGACGAAGTGCGGCCGCGGGTCACGGTAGAAGCGGCGGGCAAGCCACCCCGAAGGACGCCGTGCCAGGCTGTCGGTCAGCCAGTCGGCAACCCTCGCCCGCGACGCCCCTGCCGCCTCGGCGGGTCTCGGGCTCATCTGTCCTCCGGTCCGCTCGCGTGGCGTGGGTGGCGGTGAAGGCCAGGAGACGTGCGGCGGTCCGCGGCGGGTCCTCCAGGATGGGCGAGTGCCCGAGCCCGGGCAGCATCTCGACCTGCGCGCCCGGAACGGCGTGGTAGTCGGCGGCGGAGGAGGGGCGCCATCGCCGGTCGTCCTGGCCGTAGATCACCAGCAGCGGCTTGCCGAGGGGGGCCAGCCGGCCCGGGAGCGGCTGCTGCCGGATGTAGGCGCCGGATGCCTGCATCGTGGCGGTGAACGTGTGGTAGGTCATGATCCGCAGATCGTCCAGGAGTTCTTGCGGGGGCTGGTAGCCAGGTCGGCTGAAGGCGGGGCTCGCTGCCCGGCGGAGCTGCGCGTCGGTCAGGTGCGGCCACTGCGCGGGGCCGATGGCGCCGGCGCCCTCTTGGGCGATGAGGGCGTCCGGGCTGGGTCCGGTATTGATGAGTGCGAGCGCCGTCACCAGGTCGGGTCGCTGCTCGGTGAGGGCGGTGGCGGTGTAGCCGCCGGAGGAGTGGCCGGCCACGATGGCGTGCCTGACGCCGAGCCGGTCCAGGGCCGCGGCGACCCGCCGTCCTTGGACGGGGATCGCGTAGTCGCCGTAGGCCGGCTTGTCCGACCGGCCGTGCCCGAGCAGGTCGATCCGGATGACGCTATGGGACGTGGTCAGCAGCGGAACCAGCGGGTCCCAGGTGCGGGTCGAGGAGCCGGACCCGTGGATGAGCAGGAGGGCGGGGGCATCGCGGGGGCCGTCCTGGCAGACGTAGATGCTGCCGCCGTCCAGGGGCAGGATCGCCTCCTCGGCGGCCTGGTCGCTTTTCACGTGGGGTTCGTCGTGCGGAACAGTCATGAGCCCACTATCCGCGCCGGCGCGCGCCAGCGGATTGGACAAATGTTCCGGCCACCCGGCTCGCGTAGCATGAACCATGCGGCCCTTGGCGGGTGAACGCGGCGACGCGGCCTTGTGGGACATCGCTACCCCGGCACGGCCCCGCCGGGTGGCCGGCGTCACCATGGCCGGGTTCCGCGACCTGCAGGGAACCCCGGCCGGCCTCCGGCCGATCCCGCACCCGGCCGTGACGCTGGCGGTGATGTTCGGGCCCGGCTCGGTCACCGTGGCCGACGCCGCCGGGCGGCAGCAGCGGGGAAGCCTCGTCGCCGGGCTCGGGTTCGGATCGTTCCGCGTGCAGCAAGCGGAGAACCTCGCCTGCCTGCAGGTGCGCCTGTCTCCGGTGATCGCCCGCGCGGTCCTTGGCGTGTCCCCGGCCGACCTGAACGGCGCCGTTGTGGCCCTGGACGACCTGTGGGGCCGGGGGGCGTCACGGATCGCTGAGCAACTCGCCGATGCCTCCTCTTGGGAGGATCGCTTCGCGATGGCGGACGCGCTGATCGGCCGCCGGCAGGAGACAGGGCTGCCGGTCGACCCGGAGGTGGCCTGGGCCTGGAACCGGATCGTCGTCAGCCGCGGCCAGGCCCGGGTCGATGCGCTGGCGGCCGAGGTCGGATGGAGCCGCAAGCGCCTGTGGTCCCGGTTCCACGCACAAGGCGGCCTGCCGCCCAAGCAAGCCGCGAGGCTGGTCCGCTTCGACCATGCCGCCCACCGCCTGGTCGCCGGACAGAACGCGGCCCAGGTCGCGGCCGACGGCGGCTACTCCGACCAGTCCCACCTGCACCGGGATGTCATGGCGTTCACCGGAGTCACCCCCGCGACCCTGCCCGCCGAGCCGTTCCTGGCGATCGACCACATCGCATGGCCCAACCACGAAACAAAGGCGTGGGGAATAAGTGAGTGATCGTGTCGTTCGCTTCTCCGACTGAATGTCACGGGCGAAGGGATGAAGCCGACGGGCACGCAGTCCTCTCCTACGTCCGGGAGGACACGCCTCGGGTCGATCAGTTGCCGGCTGCTGCCCGGGCATCGAGGTGCACGACAGCAGCCCGGACACGCTGTTGGCGGTTCCTGCCTCCCGCGTTCCCCTAACTGCCGCTCGCCGACCGGGAAGCTCGGCTGGCTCAGCGCTTGCGCCCCACTGCCGCCCACAGGGGCGAGGTGCCGGCATGGCCCGTCGCCGGCTCGGAGCGCCACTCCTCCACGCGGACCAGGCCTGGCGGTAGCAGGTCCGTGCCTTCGAAGAAGCGTGCCACTTGCTCACGGGTGCGGTAGATGTACTGCTGCTGGCTCATGCGGCTATTGATGTTCCGCAGTCTCTCGGTTGTTTCCGGGCCGAAGAGGTCGGAACCCATGTGCGAGATGGTGAGGTAGCTGCCGGGCGGCATGGCAGCCATCAGCCGGGCCACGATGGCATGAGGATCGTCAGCGTCCGGGATCGCGTGCAGGATCGCGAGCAGCGTGACCGCCACCGGCTTGGTGAAGTCCAGCAGCTCGCTGGCCTGGTCGAGGATGACGCCGGTGTCGCGCAGGTCGGCGTCGATGTACTCGGTGGCGCCCTCTTCGCGGCTATCCAGCAGCGCGCGGGCGTGCGCGAGCACGATAGGGTCATAGTCCACGTACACGACCCTGGACTCCGGAGCGATCGACTGGGCCACCTCGTGGGTGTTGCCCGCCGTCGGGATGCCGGTGCCGATATCGAGAAACTGCCGGATCCCCGCCTCGCCGGCCAGGTAGCGGACCACGCGGCCGAGGAACGCCCGGTTTGCCTGCGCGGTAAACACCGAATCCGGGTAGAGCTCGATGTACGCCTCAGCCGCCGCCCGGTCGGCGGCGTAGTTGTCCTTGCCGCCAAGCAGGTAATCGTAGACGCGGGCCTGGTGCGCCACGCTGATGTCGAACGGCAGCGATCCCGCCGTCCCGCCGCTTGGCGCCGCCGCGTCGTCGCTGGTCATTTCCCGGTCCCCTTTCATGTCTCGCTGGCCACCTGCTCGATAAAGCGGATCGTGTCGGCCGGCGTCAGCGCCTCCCCGCTGAGCTGGTCCACGACCGCCAGGTAATGCTCCACATCCGGGCGCTGCTCCAGGTACACCGCACTGGTGAGCTGCTCGGCGTACACCACGTCCGGCAGGCCCCGCTCCCCGAAGCGCAGCACGCTGAACGATCCGCTCGCCCCCGCGTGGCCGCCGCGCGCGAACGGGACGACCTGAACGGTCACCTGCGGCATCCCGGCCGCCTCGGCCAGGCGGCGCAACTGGGCGCGCATCACCGCGGGCCCGCCGACCGGCCGCCTCAGCACCGCCTCGTCCATGATCGACCAGATCCTCGGCCGGTCCGCCCTGGCGAGCAGGTCCTGGCGCTTGACGCGCAGTTCGACCCGGCGCTCGATCTCCCCGTCAGGTGCGGCCTGGTGACCCAGGCGCGTCACGGCCCGGGCGTAGTCCTCGGTCTGGAACAAGCCGTATACGAACTGGATCTCGAAGCTGCGGATGGCCGAGGCCCCGGACTCAAGCCCAAGGTAGGTCTCGAACCAGCCGGGCAGCACGTCGCCGTACTGAGTCCACCAGTCCGGCTGGCCGGCCTGCCTGGTCAGGTCCAGGAACCTGGACCGCTCCTGCTCGTCGGTCACGCCGTACAAGGTAAGCAGGTCTGTGATGTCACGCGCCTTGAACCCGACTTGGCCGGTCTCCATCCGGCTGATCTTGGACCGGGACGCCCGGATCTCGTACCCGGCCTGCTCAGGCGTGATGTCGGCTGCCTCGCGCAGGCGACGGAACTGGGCACCCAGCAGCAGCCGCAGGACAAACCCGCTCACGGACGGATCATCCGTGCCCGGGCCGGGGCACGCCCTGCCCGGCACCTCATCCATTACCGCTCCAGCGCCGATCGGCCTGTCCTCCGCGAACGTCTGCGGGCCAGACAGCCGTGGCACCGCGCTGCAACCCCCATTTCCGCATCATACGCATACGCGAACTACGTCCGCATTAATACCCGATCGCCCGCGCGGCACGCCGTCCATTCGCTGCTACGCCGGTTCGTCGAATTCGCCGGCCTCCTCCCGATCCGGCATCGCCGCTGCCTAGGCACCGGAGCCACTCAGGTTGCGAGGCTCACTCCTTCTTCGCCTCTTTCCCGCAATTAGCCGCTGGCCACCTTGTTTCAAATATGATCGATATCAGTGTTTAGATGACAACAGGCGCCGCATACCGCCTCCTAGCGTGAATGCGAGCCAGCTGGCGGTCATTGCCGCGCTACCGGCTGGGCGAAGCCGGTGAGCGCAAGGCGTCGATGAGCACCCGGCGGGTGTCCGCGGGCCGCTCGGCCCACGGCGCGTGACCGGCGTGGTCAAAGACGATCCTGCGGGCGTCCGGGTGTCCCACAGCGCACGCGCCACGTGCGACCGTCGATATGACGAGAGGCTAGCCGGAGGCTGCCGTGCCGAATACGTGCCGTTTCCGCTGGCCAGGCGGCACAGGATGCGCAACGGTGCCGGCAAGACGACGCTGGTGCGGATCCTGGCGACACTATTGCCGCGCCGCGGTGCCACCGAACTGATCCGGTACTTCACTCGGGCGCTGGCCCGCGACACCACGCCGTGGACCCACGACGTGTGGGCCGGTCACTTAGTCGAGGCCGCCGCGGTAGCCGGGGTCGACCGAGTCAGGGTCAAGGCCGAGGAAGGAGGCGAACTCTTCCACGACGACGTCGAAGACCAGCTCGGCGAGCTCGGCATCGCTGTCCGACCTGGCCATCAGCGGGCGGCGGTAGACCACGATGCGGGCGGGCGTGGCCGGGCGGCTCTGGTCGACCGCGCCCGGCGTCCCTGGCACCGTCCTGGCGAGCGGCAACGACACGCTGTCGTCGACGAGCTCGTCGGCCTCAGGCACCTCCTGGACGGCGAACTCAACGCCCGTTAGCTCGGCCTCCCAGCGCGACTCAAGGCGCGCCACCGCGTCGAGCACCATGTCGTCGAACTCCTGTGAGCGAGTCCGGTAGAGCGGTACCCCCGGCGGCACAAGCCGGCCGCGAAGACCCCGGCCATGCCGGTCCCGCCGCCTGACCCGAGGGGGCTGAGCAGCCCCGTTTTCACCGCTGTGCACAGTCACCGAGGGTATCTCCGCTGCCCACCTGCCGGGTAGCGTCGAGGCAGACAAAACGACACGTTCGCGAACCATGCCCGGGTGATGGCGTAACCGCGTTCGGATAGGTACCGTCAGCCGTTGTGAGTGAGATCCAATACCTGCCGACGGCCCGGGGGGCGGCGCCGGCGAGACGGTCGGACGACGCTCACGCGAGCATGGTCCTTGTCAACGGGGGGACCACGGCCACTATCGTGCTCAATATCGATCTGGTGAGGGTGGTGGGCTGGTGAATTCCCGTTGCTGCTCACGTACCGCGTGCAAGCAGCCTCCCGTCTACACGCTCACGTACGTGTATAAGGACTCCACGGCCGTCCTCGGCCCGCTCGCGGGCTACGTCGACCCGCACTCGTGGGACCTGTGTGAGATGCACGCCGCACGGCTCGTGGTGCCACGTGGCTGGGACGTGGTCCGCCTGCCGCCTGACCCGGCGCAGGAACGGGCCGAAGACATTGAGGCGCTGGCGAAC
>JAWWPV010000747.1:0-5072 GCA_033854775.1 Trebonia sp. | reverse complement strand
ACCGCGCCCCGACCAGGCCCATGCCGGCGACGCGGGGGTGGTGCCCGGCACCGATTCTCGCGGCCGTCTCCCGGTCGGCGACCAGCACGGCGGCGGCCCCGTCCACTGCGGCGCTGGCGCACATCGGGCGGGTGAGCGGCGGGGCGACCATCCGCGCCGCCAGCACCTCCTCGACGGTCATCTCCTGGCGGATCTCGCTGTCGGGATTGTGCACGGCGTGCCCACGGTTCTTGGCCGCGACAGCGGCGAAGTCATGCGCCGTCCAGCCGTACCTGGTCATCAGCCGGCGCGCGCTCATCGTCAGGTCGCCGACCCAGGTGAGCCCGATCTGGGTCGCGGTGGTCTGCTCGCCTGCCGTCCCGTGGGCGCGGCTCGACAGGGCCGGGTTACCGGGCACGTAGAGCTTCTCGGCGCCCACGGCGAGCGCGAGCCGGTACTCCCCCGACGCGACCGCCAGGACGGCCTGGTGAAAGGCGACCGACCCGGCCGCGCCGCCGCCCTCCACGTGAATCATCGGAAGGCCGCTCAACCCCGCTCCGCCGATCACCACCGGAGCGATGGCGTCCCCCTGCCCGGTGAAGAAGCCGTGGTAGCAGTTGGCCACGTAGGCGGCGTCGATCCAGCGAGGGTCGACCCCGCAATCAGCGATCGCGGCCCAGATGGCCTGGCGCGCGAGTTGCGGCATCGTCGTCTGCGGGAAACGCCCGAACGGGTGCAGCCCGGTTCCGACCACGTAGACGTCATTCATCGGCATTCATCGGCGCAGTCAGGGACGGACTTCCACCCGGTGAAGCTGGATTCCCCGGTGCCGAAGCGGCGGAGGACCATCGTGACCGGCGCGCCGATCTTCAGGTCGAACGCGCGCGGCTCCGCGGTCTCGATGATCGAGAACACGGACGGCCCGTCGTCAAGCGTCAGCCACGCCTGCACGTACGGAACGTCGAAGCCTTCCGGCCCGCGTTCCGCGATGACGTAATCACGGATCTTCCCGTGTCCCTGGAGCAGGTAGTCCTCCATTACGCGGGGCTGCAGGCACACCGGGCAGTCTTCAACCGGGGGGAACAGCACCTCATGGCAGTTCCGGCAGCGCGAGCCGGTCAGCGTGAGCTGACCGCTGCCCGGAGTTTCACCGATCAGGGCCTCGATCGCGTTCGCCATGTCAGCCGCTCGCCTCGCTGGGCCGGGCTCCGGTCACCCCGACCGCGAAGACGGACCAGAGGATCTCCGCGATCGCGGGCTCGGTCAGCTCGTCGTCCGGGTTGTACCAGAAAATCGTCCAATTCAGCAGGTTGAACAGAGCCAGTGTGAGGTACTTGGCGTCGATGTCCGACCGGACCTGCCCGCCTTCCTGCGCCTGCCGGACACTGTCCTCGACGATGGCCACGTTCGCGTCGCGGCGGGCGACAACTTCCGCCTGGCGGGCTGGGGACAGGAAGCGGATCTCGCTGAGCATCGTGGCATGCCGGTCGCGGTCGTTAAGCGCCTGCTCGAGGTAGCGGCGGGCCAGTTTCTCGAGCCGGGTGAGCGGATCGAGGTCTTCGGCGGCGATCGCGGAGAACACGGCGCCGACATCGTCGAGCGAGCCCATGCACAGGCGGTAGAGAAGGTCCTCCTTGCCGCCAACGTGGTGGTACAGCGAACCGTTCTGGATTCCGGCCAGGGCCGACAAGGCCCGGGTCGTCGTGCCCGCATAGCCCTTTTCACGGAACAGCTCGGCCGATCCGATGAGCAACCGCTCGCTGGTGGAGAGCGATTCGTCCTGCTTGCCCGCCGCTGGCCGCCCGGGCGAACGGCGGTGCTGGTCAGTCATTGAAGTTCGGCTCCCTTTTTTCCAAGAAGGCAGAGATGCCTTCTCGCGGATGAGGTGACGTACTGAAGTATTCCAGCAACGCCGCCCTCTCCTCGTTCAGCGCCGTCACGAGAGGCACATCGGTCCCGGCAGCGGCAACGCGTTTTGTGTACGCCAGTGACGTCCGGCTCTTGTTCACCAGGTTCGTGGTCAGTTCGAAAATCGCGGCGTCAAGTTCCGCTTCAGGAACCGCCTTGAGCACAATACCCATCCGCTGCGCTTCGACGCCGGACACCTTGGCACCAGTGTAGAGAAGGTGCAGCGCAGGCTGTTTGCCGATGCGGCGGACGAGTCGCGGTATGCCGCCGCCTCCCGCGATAAGGCCGACGTTCGCGTGCTGGTCCCCGATCAGCGCGCGCTCGCTCGCGACCGCCATGTCACAGCAGAGGATGAGCTCAAGGCCACCCGCCAGCGCGTAGCCGTGCACCCGCGCGATAGTAGGCAACGGCAGATCCTCGACCTTCCGGAAGACATCCGTCAGCTGGTACAGGAACGCCACGTAGCGGGGCCATTCGTCGAAGAGCTGTATCACGCTCTTCAGGTCAGCCCCCGTGCAGAACGCCCGGCCGGCCCCGGAGATGACGACCACCTTGACAGTCTTATCCTCCTGGACCCTATCTAGCGCCTGCTCGAACTCCTCAAGCAACGGGAAGTTGAGGCTGTTGAGCGCCTCGGGCCGGTTGAGGCGGATCTCCGCGATACCCTTGTCCACCGTCACGATGATATTGCTCATTCACGTTCCCTCTCGGCGGCCAAATTCAGCGCCATCCTCTGCTCGAGCATTTTCTCAAGCTCGAATTTCTGTACCTTCCCGGACGCCGTTGTGGGGAACTCCGTAACAATCTCTACCCTCTCGGGCCATTTGAAGGAGGCGATTCCACGCGCCTTCAGATAGTCCGCCAGCTCCTGTACGGTCGGCTTGCGGCGGTCTTCCGGGACAATGAAGGCACAGCTGCGTTCCACGAGGCGGGTGTCGGCCATCCGCACGATGGCGATCCCGCTGATGCCCGGATAGGAGGCCAGGGCGTCCTCGACCTCGCGCGGGCTGTACTTGTAGCCGCCGCGGTTGATGACTTCCTTCTTCCGCCCGGCCACCGTCAGCTGGCCGTCGCGGCCGAGCCGCACCAGGTCGCCGGACCGGAACCAGCCGTCAGCGCTGATGCTCGCGGCCTCGCGCACCGGGTCACGCAGGAACCCGACGCACCGGTGCGGCCCGCGGTACTGGCACTCGCCCGGCTCCCCGGCGGGCACTGGCCGGTCATTCTCATCGACGGCCCGTACCTCGACGCCGGCGACCGGCAGCCCGTCACCGGACTCGGCGTCCGCGGGGTCGTCGGTCACCGGGCTGAGCGTCGTCATGAATCCTTCCGTCTGGCCGTAGAGGCGCAGCAGCCGGCAGCCGAGCCGGCCCGCGACGCGGGTGGCCGTCCCCGGCGGCACCGCCGCTCCCCCGGTGACGAAATACCGGAGGCGGCTGAGGTCGAACTCGTCCAGATCGGGCAGCCCGAGCAGGTCGGTCACGAACGGGGTGGCGCCGTGGGTGTAGGCGGCTCCGTGCTCGGCGAGCATGCTGGCCGCCTCTTCCGCGTTCCAGATGCCAAGGAGCGACAGCGTGCTGCCCAGGTAGCACGCCAGCCTGATGCCGAACCCGTAGCCGGTTCCGTGCCCCACCGGTGAGGCCATGAACACGCCGTCGTCAGCGGTCAGGCCGAGCATTCCGCGCAGCGCGCGGGCATTGGCCAGCAGGGTGTTGCTGGTATGCAGGATGCCCTTGGGGGCCGATTCGGTACCCGAGGTGAACAGCAGCGCGGCCACCGCGTCGGGGGCCAGCCTGGGGGCGTCGAACTCCTGGCCCTCGCCGGCCGATTCGATGAATGAGTCCAGCGAAACGCAGCCGGGCGCGGGCGCGCCGTTCAACGTCACCAGGGTGCGGAGCGTCGCGAATTCGGTCATCAGCTCGCGACCGAGTGCGTCGTGGTCAAATCCACGGTAAACGCCCGGGACGAACAGCAGCTTCATCCCGGTCTGCTTGACGATGAACGCCAGTTCATTCTTCCGGTAGGGCGTTACCAGCGGGCAGACAATCGCCCCGGCCTTCTCAATGGCCAGCGCGGCGACGGATGCCTCCACCCGGTTCGGGAACTGCACGCCGACGACATCGCCTGGTCCGATTCCCCGGTCCGAGATGGCCGCCGCGAGCTGGCTCGAACGCCGGTGCAGATCTCCGTAGCTAAGGCGGTTCCCGCGGTCGTCGACAACAGCCAGCTTGTCTGGCCGGGTTTGCGCGTGACGGGCGAGGACTGATGGAAGGGTCTCGTCCCGCGACCAGTACCCGGCCTCGACGTACTGCCGGGTGTCCTGCTGCGTGACGAAGGGCATTTCCGCCGCGGTGCTCACTTTCATCGGTACCGCCATGTCCGCGGGGGCGTTAGGCAGTCGCCGGATGCCCGCCTGGGCGGCGCGGTTATACGGCATCGAGAACGCATGCTCAGCTGTCTTCCTGGACAAATCGAGCGAACAGGATCCGCCCTACGACGTCCACTTGTTCAAGGTTACCTACCGGGCGCCCGGTAGATTTACTTTAGGATGCCCGCTCGGCAGTGTCAAGGCGACCGGCGGGGGGCGGGTGCAGACCAGGCCGGCGGCCCGGGAGGGCCTTATTCGCCTGCTGCCCCATCGTCTCGACCATTAATCTACCAAGCGCTTGACTCTACCATGGGCGAAGCGTGACCGGACGGTCGCCGGCCAGGGGCGGGACACCCCCGGCGGTCGCGGTAAGCCCGGCGATGGCCTCACCGTCCGACTGCTCGCGCGCTCGGGAGAATGGGGATCAGTGCCGCCGCTACCCGTTCAAGCTGCCTGGTCGTGGAGTAGAGCCCGGCGAACCCGACCACCTCGACGACCCCGGCGGCGCTGACTCCGGCCGCGACCGCATCTCGCGCCGCCGCCGCGGCGTCGTCGGGGCGGTCCGCCGTGACGGCACCGAACAGCTCGTACAGCATGCCCATGACCGGTGGCAGTTCGGCCACCGACCGGGCGTGCGCCAGGCGGGCCGCGAGCGCCGCCGCCACGGTCGGCTGGTGCTCGCCCAGCAGGCGGCCCAGGGCCGACTCGGGCGGGAGCGCGGCGCCGCCCGCCCGACTCGAAGACCAGGCCGCCGGCCACGGGTCCGGGATGCGCCGTTCCTCGGCGTCGGGCCACTGGGAACGGTAAGTATCAGCCG
>JAWWPV010000746.1:0-2776 GCA_033854775.1 Trebonia sp. | reverse complement strand
CGTGTCGAGCAAGACCACGACCCTCGAGTCGGTGAGCGACGTGACGGCGCGGATCCGCGAGGCGGCCAAGTACACCGGACTCGAGCGGCTCGGCGTCTCCACCCAGTGCGGGTTCTCCTCGACGCTGCCTGGCGCTAACCTGACGACAGAGGACACGGAGGAGCAGAAGCTTGAGCTGGTCGCGGAGGTAGCGCACACGGTCTGGTAATTGACCATGGCCTTGCCAGTACTAAACCGGTAAAGTAACGGCCATGCGCTACGGCTACTTCGACGACGATCGCCGCGAGTACGTGATCACCCGCCCGGACACTCCGGTGCCGTGGATCAACTACCTGGGCACGGACCGGCACTTCGGCACCGTCTCGAACACGGCCGGAGGCTTCTCCTGGCACCTGGACGCCCGGCTGCGCCGGCTCACCAGGTACCGCTACAACAACGTGCCCGGTGACGCCGGAGGGCGCTACCTCTACCTGCGGGACGACGCCACCGGCGAGTACTGGTCACCGTCCTGGCAGCCCACCAGGACGCCGCTCGACGATTATGAATGCAGGCACGGGCTGTCGTACACGGCCATCAGGTCGGCCAGGTCCGGGATCGCGGCGAAGACGGTGTACTTCGTCCCGCGCGGCGAGAACCTCGAGGTCTGGCGGGTCGCCGTCACCAACGACCGCGAGACGACGGCCGAGCTGTCGCTCTTCTCCTCCGTCGAGTTCGCCCTCTGGGATGCCCAGGACGACGCGACGAACTACCAGCGCAACTACTCGACCGGCGAGGTCGAGGTCGCCGACGGGGTCATCTACCACAAGACCGAGTACCGCGAGCGCCGCGACCACTTCGCGTACTTCGCGTGCTCAGCGCCGCTCGCGGGGTTCGACACCCAGCGCGAGGCGTTCCTCGGCCCGTACCGGGGGTTCCACGAGCCGCTCGGCGTCGAGCGCGGCGGCCTCACCAACTCGATCGCCCACGGCTGGTCGCCGCACGGCGCGCACCACGTCAGGCTCACGCTTGAGCCTGGCGAGACCAGGGAGGTCATCTTCCTGCTCGGCTACTGGGAGAACCCGCGGGACGCCAAGTTCGAGTCGGCAGGCGTTATCAACAAGGCCAGCGTCCGGCCCGTCATCGACCGCTGGCTGGACCCGCGTACCGTCCGGGACGCCTTCGCCGACCTGAAGGCCTACTGGGACGGCCTGCTCGGCGCCCTGCACGTGGACACCCCGGACACCGACAGCAACCGGATGGTCAGCATCTGGAACGCCTACCAGTGCATGGTGACCTTCAACATGAGCCGCTCGGTCTCGTCCTACGAGACCGGGATCTCCCGCGGCATGGGCTTCCGTGACTCCTGCCAGGACCTGCTCGGCGCCGTCCAGCTGGCCCCGGAGCCTGCCAGGGAGCGCATCCTCGACCTCGCCGCGACCCAGTTCGCCAGCGGCGGCGCCTATCACCAGTACCAGCCGCTCACCAAGACCGGCAACGACGCGGTCGGCTCCGGCTTCAACGACGACCCGCTCTGGCTCGTCCTCGGCGTGGCCGCCTACCTCAAGGAGACCGGCGACACCACCATCCTCGACGAGCGCGTCCCGTTCAGCGACGCCGGGGAAGCCACCCTCTACGGTCACCTGGAGCGGTCCGTCCAGTACACCCTCGACCGGATCGGCCCGCACGGCCTGCCGCTCATCGGCCGCGCCGACTGGAACGACTGCCTGAACCTCAACTGCTTCTCTGACACCCCGGGCGAGTCCTTCCAGACCACGGAGAACCAGCCGGGCGGCGTCGCCGAGTCCGTGTTCATCGCCGGCCTGTTCACCCTCGCCGCCAAGGAACTGGCGGCCATCGCGGCGCTCACCGGCCGCGGCGCGGATGCGGACGCCTACCGCGCCGACGCGGAGAAGATGGCCGCCGTGACCGCCGAGCACGGCTGGGACGGCGATTGGTTCCTGCGCGCCTACGACCACTTCGGTAACCCGGTCGGCTCCGCGAAGAACGCGGAGGGCCAGATCTTCCTTGAGCCGCAGGGTATGTGCGTCATGGCGGGAATCGGCATGACGGCCAGCGAGCGAGGTGACGTGCCCGGAGACTACCCTGGGCCCGCCACCCTCGCCGAGCAGGCGCTGGCGAGCGTCAAGGAGCGGCTCGCCACCCCGCACGGGATCATGCTGCTCCAGCCCGCGTTCACCACCTATCAGGTGCAGCTCGGCGAGATCTCCAGCTACCCGCCGGGGTACAAGGAGAACGCGAGCGTCTTCTGCCACACGAACCCCTGGGTCATGATCGCGGCGGCGATGACCGGCGACGGCGACGCCGCGTTCGACTACTACCAGCGGATCAACCCCTCGGCCCGCGAGTCGATCGGCGAGCTGCACCGCTGCGAGCCATACGTCTACGCGCAGATGATCGCCGGCCGGGACGCGCCCACCCACGGGGAGGCGAAGAACTCCTGGCTTACCGGCACCGCCGCCTGGAACTTCGTCGCGATCACCCAGTGGATCCTCGGCATCAGGCCCGAGCTCGACGGCCTCAGGATCGACCCGGTCATCCCGTCTGGCTGGCCGGGCTTCACCGCGACCCGCCGCTTCCGCGGCGCGACGTACGAGATCACCGTCCGCCGGGCGCGCACCCTCGACTCGGGCATAGGCGAAGGCGCGGGCACCCTCGTCAACGGTCACCGGGTCGTCGGAACCCTGCTCCCGCTAGCCGTCCCGGGAGAAACGGTAGGCGTCGAGGTGATCCTCTCCGCCGCCTAGGGCGCAGTAATCATGTGGGATACAAAGGGTCC
>JAWWPV010000745.1:0-5862 GCA_033854775.1 Trebonia sp. | reverse complement strand
GCTACCCCCACAGAATGCTCGTACCGCGCGTCGGCGGAGTCAACTAGGCGCGACGAGTTCGCCTTAATTGTCGTCCGCATTGGCGAGGTAGGCGGCGTAGTGGTTGGTGCGGTCACACGGTCCCGGTGAACGTCGGCACGTACACCCGCTAGGTAAAGGATTTACTATGACCTTAGTAAAACTGGCGGACCAGGCTGGAGAACCTCGATGAACCCGCTCGTCGTAGCGATTCCACTGCTAGTGCTGGCGGTCGGGTTCGTGACATTCTGCCTTGTCGACCTGGCCCGGGCCAGGGAAGTCCGCTACCTGCCCAAGTGGGCCTGGGCGATCCTCTGCCTGGGCGTTGGGCTGACGATCCCGTTTGGCGGGATCACCTACCTGGTATTCGGGAGGGTCCGTAGGCCGCGCCCGGCGTAACGATCCTCGGGCATGGCACGTGCGTAGCGTGGTCGGCACCTTGTCGGCCAAGGTGTACCGACTTGGCGGGGTGATCCCGCCGGATTTGCTGGTTTTGTACCCCCGCAAATTCGGTATACGTCTGCAGCCAGGCAGGGACTCTTGCGCGAGGCCGGGCGAGAGGCGGCGTCGGCCCTACCGCGTGCGTGACCACAGGCGCTGCGGTGGGATGGGAGGGAAGATGGCCCTGCGCGGCACACCGTCCATGCCTGGATGAGCCGCCAAGGGGACGCGCACGCGTAAGGGCCACCTCTCACACTTGAGAAGATGGCCCTGACCTGCGGATACCTGGGCGCGCTCGGAGGGACTCGAACCCCCAACCTTTTGATCCGTAGTCAAATGCTCTATCCGTTGAGCTACGAGCGCAGGTCCTTAGCTAGTGTACGGCACTCCAGGCAGCGCCCGGGCCAACCTGAGGCACTCCGCAAGGCGCTAGAGCGCGCTGGCACCCGAACACGCACTGCACCGCTAGTTGTCGTGGATTGATCTTCGCGGCTCCTGCGACAGCCGTGAGCTCGCCTCGGCGTACCTGGTTCCGATCGCAAGTCCCACATCCGCCTCGAGGGTGTCGAGGTGGCTCTGAATCTTCCGCAACTGAGGGCCAATGTCGCCCGCTACCTCCTGGCGGATGAACCGGATGCAGAGCAGGGCGCCGAACAGGAGTCCGAGCAGCAGCCCTAGCAGCGATCCGAAGAGAAACATCAAAATTATCATGAAACCGCTCCAGACTGACATCTCTTGCAGTATGCCTGAAAGCAGGTCCCATAGAAAGCGATCTATGCACTCTCACTGATCGGTTTGATGCCATTATAGCATGAATTGACCGTCCCGTGTGATTGGCGTTCTCCCAGCTCAGCGAACGTTTGCTTGCCATTGGCACATGCCGCGAGATTCATCTCACAGACAGACGACAAAGGCGGCGATGGCTGCGTTGATATATCCATTTATGACGAGCCAGTACGTATCAGGCCGATCACGACAGTTCATTCGTGACCGGCCCAATACGACTGTGGAACTGCGATGCCGCTACGACTGCTGGAAGGCGGCCAGCTCCTGCTGGACCAGGCGATCGTGCTCTTCGGCGTCCTCGCGAGCCTTGCGCGGGCGCCAGCGGCCCGCCATCACCAGGATGAAGGGCAGGAAGAGGACCATGCCACCGACGCAGACCCACCACCAGTCCTTCCACTGGCCGGGCGCGGCGGCGGCCGCGTTCGCGACCTGTGTGCCGTGCTCGGCGAGGAACACCTGGTCAGCCTTGGGTATCGTGGCGACCGCGACGAGCCGCGAGGTCGCGGCGGTCGGGGTGACGTGGAACGCCGTGGCGATCTCGCCTACGGCCTTCACCTGGGCCGCCGTGTTCGCCGGGTTGGCCTGCAAGGCGGCCTGGGTGCTCGGGTCGATCACGGCCAGGGTGGCGAGCTGCTGCGGGTACGTCGCCGAAATCGTGGCGGCCTGGGTGCCGTAGGTCACCAGCGGCGTCATCGAGCTGATCACGGAAGGCAGGATCAGCACCGAGACCGCGATGACCACGCGGATGATCCACCCCCACACGGCCAGTCCGGTTGCCGTCAAGGCAGGGTTGCGCTTCTCCACGGTCTCGGTGAAGCTCGCCATCCATGGCGCGTAGGCGATGGCGAGGAACACCGCGAGGATGCTGATCACCACGGCGAACGTCGCGTACGACGTGTTGGCCCCCAGGTTGAGGAAGACGATCATCATCACGATGCCGCCAACCGCGCCGAGCACCATGAACGGCTTGCGTACCCTCACCCGGTCGGAGATGATCCCGATCAGGATGAGGGCGATGGCGTCGAACCCCCAGAACCAGTCACCGATGCTGTTAGCTTTCGACAGCGAGAAGCCGTGCAGCGCGGTGAAGTACACCGTGAAGAACCCGACCGCCGTGTAATAGACGAGCAGGAACACCGAGATCGCGAACGCCGACCCGATGATGTCCAGGTGCATCATCTGCCGCCACGGGCGGCGCAGCGAATCCTCGACGTCGATCCCGCGCGCCCGTGCCTCGATGAGCGCACGGTCCTTGATCGACACCATGAGCTGGTCGCGCAGTTGCGGCGACAGTTCCTTGAGCCCGAACAGCGCGACGACGCCGATGACGAGCCCGACGATGCCGCAGATGATGAACTGGTCCTGCCACGCGCCCAGGTGGTTGACCGTGTTGCTGGAAACGACGGCGACGATAAGGCTGCCGACGACAGGGCCGAGAGTCCAGAAGCCCATGGCCGACGCCCGGCCGAGCTGCGGGGAGAAGTCCCTGATGAGGGCCGGAGTGGCGACGAGGATGACCCCTTCGACCATGCCGATGATGCAGAACAGGATGGCGAACTCCCACTTGCCTGAGGCGTTCGGTATCCCGATGAGGGTGAGCAGGGCGGTTATCAGCAAGCCGTAGGCGACGAGGTTGGCCCGTCCCCACCGGTCGGAGAGCCCGGCGGCCAGCGAGCCGAATGCGCCGACCGCATTGCCCACCACGCTGATGTAAACGTAGAACGGGAAGGTCATGCCGTAGCCGGCGATGATGCTTGGCGAGACCGCGCCGGCGATGTAAAGCTCGTAGTAAAGCATGATCGTCGCGGCCACCACGATGGCCAGGTACCACATTCGGTTCCGCGTATCGGGGTAATGATGGATCTGCCGCCGCCAGAGACCTTCGACTGCTCCGGCTGTCTCGACACCGTTCACGGTGGCTGTCATTTTGTCCGACCCTTTCCGCGCCACGTCATCATTGATCGCGCGACGGCCTAAAGTACGAATCCGTACTTTAGGAATTTTCCCAGTACTCTAGGCTTATGTTCGACTCCAAGCAAGAGGGCATTCTCGCCGGAACACACGCGGGAAAGCCCGGCCTGCCACGGGGCCGCAGCCGACTTCCCGCGCCTGCCGTCCAGGCGTCGCAGCGCGAGCGGCTGCTGCGCGCCGCGGTCGCCGCGATCGCGGACAAGGGGTACCCCGACGTCACGGTGGCCGACATCGTGCGCCGGGCGAAGGTGTCCCGCGCGGCGTTCTACCTTCACTTCCGCAGCAGGGAAGACTGCTTCCTGGCGGCGACCCGACGGGGCGGGCAGCTCTTGTTCGGCCATGTCATCCAGGCCGTGCGCGCGATCGGCGACGACGCTCCCGACGAGGCGGTACTGCGCGCCGGATGCCGCGCATTCCTAGGCTTCCTGGCGGATGAGCCGGCCTTCGCCCGGGTCTTCTACATCGACATGCCCGCGGCCGGACCAGTCGCGGTCGAGCGACTGCAGGACGCCGGATGCCGGTTCGCCGAAATCAACGCGAGGTGGCACCGGCGGGCCCGAGCCCGCCACCCCGACTGGCCCGCCGTTCCCGACGAGGCCTACCAGGCCCTGGCCGGCGCCACCGCCGAACTGGTCAGGTCCTGGGTCAGCGCCGACAAGACCGAGTCGCTGGCGGAACTGGAAGACCCCCTCGTCGCCTTGCACCTCGCCGTCCTGGCGTCCCGCCCCTGGACGACAGCCTCACTCGCTGAGGCCTGAGGCCTCAGGCCTGAGAGCTGACAGCGGCCTGAGATCAGGGCGCCGCCTTCCGGTCGATGCGGGTGAGCGCGGGCAGGGCGAGGAGACCGCAGATAACGGTCGGCACACCGCCGACCACCAGGGCCCACCGGGCATCGGTTTCCTGCGCGATCCACCCGACGAGCGGCCCGCCGATCGGTGTCGAGCCCTGCCACGCCAGGAACCACAGCGCCATGACCCGTCCCCGCATCGCGGGCTCGGCCGCCAGCTGAAGCGTCGTTTTGGCGTAGGAGTTGAACGTGATGCTGCCGTAGCCGACGAAGACAAGCGCCGCCAACTCGAGCGGGAGCGTCGGGGCGACGGCGGCGGCCGTGATCGCGATGCCCCAGCCGATGGCGGCCACGCACAGCGAGCGCGCTCGCGGCCGGGCCCGCGCGGCGGAGATCAGCCCGCCCCCGACCGCGCCCACGCCCATGACCGAGGCCATCACGCCGTACGAGCCAGCACCGCCGCCGAACACCTTGCTCGCCATCAACGGCAACGTCACCTGGAACTCCCAGGCCAGGGTGCCGACCAGCGCGATCATGAGGAGCGGGACCAGGAGCTCGGGCTTCTCGCGGACGTAGCGCAGGCCCGCCTTGATCTGCCCTGGCTTCTTCGTTACCGGCTTCGCGGGATACAGCAGCGCCCCGTTCATCGCCGCGAGCGACAACAGCACCGCACCGAACGAGATCGCGTTGCACGTGAAACACAACGCCAAGCCGAGAACGGCGGCCAGCACGCCGCCGAGCGCCGCGCCGAACACGCGGGCGAGGTTCACGGACACCGAGTTGAGCGTGACGGCGTTCGGTAGGTCGTCCGGCGGGACCATCTCCGAGATGAAGCTCTGCCTGGCCGGGTTGTCGAACACGTTCACGAACCCGAGCGACAGCGCGAGCACGTACACCAGCCACATCTCGATGACGTGGGTCCCGGTCAAGATGGCGAAGATCGCGGCGAGCACGCCGGACAGCGTCTGGGTGACGTACAGGATCCGGCGCTTGTTATGACGGTCCGCGAACAGGCCGCCCGCCGGGCCGAACAGCAGGATCGGCAGGAACCGGACCGCCGTGACAAGGCCGAGGTCCGTCCCGCTGTGGGTAAGGTCCAGGACGAGGAACGACTGGGCCACCGTTTGCATCCAGGTGCCCATCACGGAGACAAGCTGCCCGAAGAAGAAGAGCCGGTAGTTCGGGTGCCGCAGCGACGACCCGATCCGCCCCGGCCTGAAGCCCCGGGAACCCGCCTGACCGAGCGTTTCGTCGCCGACGGCGCTTTCCCGGTTCTCGTCTATCGCTGACACGTTGGCTGCACGAACTCCTGACTGCGATCAATAGGCTCGCCCCGGAAACCTCAATAAGCTTAGCTCTGCTAAGGACTCATGTCACCCCGGCGCGCCGGCGGAAGACGGCGAACGCGGCCGCGGTGCTGACGAGCAGCAGCACCGCGGAGATCAGCATGCTGACGCGCATGCCGGTCATGAACGAGCCTGCGACCAGGGTCCCGAACGTCGCCACCGCCAGCGCCCCGCCCGTTTGCCTGCCCGCGTTGAACAGCCCGCCTGCCAGCCCGGCCTGCGCCGCCGGCAGCGCATCGAGCAGCAGGAACGTCAGCGACGGCAACGCGAACCCGAGTCCAGCGCCGACTGGCACCAGCGCGATCTCCAACCCGACGCGCCCGGGCAGGAACACCGGCAGGAACGCCAGGAGCAGCATCCCAAGCGTGCCCACGCACAGCCCGGCACGAACTGGCACGTGGTGCCCCCACCGCGCCGCGACCCGGGCCGACGCGAGGTTGGCCACCGTCAGCAGGCCCGTCATCGGCAGGAACAGCAGGCCCGCGGCAATCGCCGACTCGCCGAGTACCCGCT
>JAWWPV010000744.1:0-7820 GCA_033854775.1 Trebonia sp. | reverse complement strand
TGGTCGACCACGAACTGGGAGTGGTAAACCGCCTGGAAGGCGCCGAACACGACCGAGATGGCCACGAGCGACCACAGCACCCAGCGCGGCGTGGGGGTCGCCTGGCCCGCGCCGGCGGTCCCCCAGTCAGCCGCCCCGGTCACCGAGGGGATGCGCCGCCACACGTAAGGGACGATCGCCGCGGTGAGCGCCAGCCAGAGCACGATCACCGGGATGGGCTTGAAGTAGCCGATCAGCAGCAGCGGGAAGCTGGTCAGCAGGAACGGCAGAAGAACCAGGGCGGGTAGCGCGGTCAGCCGCCCGAGCAGGAGCCCAGCAGCGTCCCTGGGATCACGCTCCGTCATGTCAAGTGGAGCCGAGGCGCTTCGCCGGACGGCGGAAGGCTTGCTATCAACGGTCAATGAAGGAACCCATCTGCTCTGGGCTAATCCCAGTCTCGTGCTCGATACGCAGGCGCACTGGCGTACTCCGTAGCCGTTCTGAATTATAGAAAGGTGTTGCGCCTTTACGTGCTTGTTCCCGACAGGTCCGGCCCTTCCGGACCACTGCACCGCAATCCTGTTGTACCCGCATCTGAGCGGACAGACACGGAGCGTAACACTGTTGTGGCTGGCGGTTAGCCGAGTGCCTCAACCTGTTCCGCAAGCCAACGCCGCGGTGCCCGTGCGGCCGCGGCGCCTGCAATCGTTGCACTGCGCCGCTGCCGCTCGGCGGCCGGCATGATCAGGCCAGCATGCAAGGCGTTAGCGGTAGCGCTGACATCATACGGGTTAACTAGCAGTGCGGCCTCACCAACCACCGCGGCGGCGCCCGCTTCCCTGGAGAGCACGAGCGCGCAGCCGTGCTCGCTGAGGATCGGCCCTTCCTCGGCCACCAGGTTCATGCCGTCTCTTATCGGGTTGACCAGGAGCACGTCTGCCAGCCCGCACGCCGCCAGCGAGCGCGGGTAGTCATCCTTGACATCCAGGATAAGCGGTTGCCAGTCCTGCGTCCCGAACTCGGCGTTGATCTCCGCGGCCAGCTCGTGCACCCGCGCCGTGTAGGCCTGGTACTCGGCGAGCCCGGAGCGCGACGGGTAGGCCAACGCGAGATGCGTCACCCGACCGCGCCACTCCGGCCGCGTGACCAGCAGCTCACGGTAGGCGGCCAGGCCGCGCACGATGTTCTTGGACAGCTCGGTGCGGTCCACCCGCACGATCAGCTGCCTGCCCCGTGCCATCTCCCGCAAAGCGCTCGCGCTTCGCACGACGTCCGGCTCGCGGCTCCGTGCGCGCAGCTCGTCGGCGTCGACCCCCAGGGGGTGCACCGCCACCTCGGTCACGTGGTTACGGTAGGTGACGCGGCCAGCGCCGGGGCGGGTGCGGGTGACTTCCGCGCCGAGCACCGCCGCGCAGCAGTCGAGGAACGCGTCGGCCCAGCGCCAGGCGAGGAACCCCGCGTGGTCGGCCCCCAGCATCCCGTCGAGGATCGCGACAGCCACTTCGTCTGGCAGCAACTGGAAGTACTCGGGCGGCGCCCACGGGGTGTGCTCGAAGTGGGCGATCCGCGCGGCGGGATGGCGGTCGCGCAGCAGCCGTGGCGCGAGCGACAGGTGGTAGTCCTGGATCAGCACCCGGGTTCCTGGCGCGCACTCCTGCGCGAGCGCCGCCGCGAACGCCTCGTTGTAGGCGACGTAGGCGGCCCAGTCGGCCCGGAACGCCAGGTCGAACCGCGGCTGGTTCGGCGTGTCGAAGAGCAGGTGGTGAACGAACCACAAGAGCGAGTTAGAGATGCGGTTGTACGCGGCGTCGAACACCCCGGCGGGGATGTCGAGCATCCGGACCGGGACCTCACCCGGGCCGCTCGGCGCCCGCTCCGGCCGACGGGCGGCTTCCCTGTCGGCCTCGGTGAGCGCCGCGCACAGCCAGAGCGCACCGCCGTCCGCGGCCACCGCGCCAAGTCCTGACGTGAGTCCCGACACCATGCCGCCGCCGCCGCGGTTGGCGGACAGCGACCCGTCCTCGGCATGGCTGTACGAGACGGGCCCACGGTTTGAGGCAACAATGAGTAGCCGGCTCGGGTCGTTAGTCATATGGAACAAGCGTAGATGAATCCCTCAATAGCCGGTGCCTGGGGAGGCGTTCGATCGGTTACAGTGTTACCTGACGCGCTAGTTACTAGCGGGTCGCACAACTGAATACCTCATCCAGAGGGGTGGAGGGAACGGCCCTGTGAAGCCCCGGCAACCATCGCGATAAACGCACCTCAGTAAGGCGAGGCAAGCGCGCGACGTGGTGCCAAGTCCGGCCCGTGGTCAAGGTGACTGCTGGGAAAGATGGGAGAGAGAGGCCTCGCCCCATGACTGCTCAGACCGACGCGCCCCTCCGCCTCGGTAACGCCATCGGCTTGACCTGCCGGGAGTGCGGCGCCACGGTCGGGCTCGGCCCGCACTACGCGTGTTCCGAGTGTTTCGGGCCGCTGGAGGTCGGCTACGACTTCCCGCGGCTGACCAGAGCCGACATCGAGGCGGGCCCGCAGAACATCTGGCGGTACGCCCCGCTGCTTCCCGTCCCGCACGACATCGCGACGCGCCCGACCACCGAGCCCGGCTACACCAGGCTTATCCGCGCCGACGGGCTCGCCGCCGAGCTCGGGATGCGCCGCCTGTGGGTCAAGGATGACAGTGGCAACCCGACCCACTCCTTCAAGGACCGCGTGGTCGCCGTGGCGCTGGCGGCGGCGACCGAGATGGGTTTCAAGGTGCTCGCGTGCCCGTCGACCGGCAACCTCGCCAACGCGGTCGCCGCGGCGGCCGCCAGGGCCGGCATCAGGTCCGTGGTCATGGTCCCCGCGAACCTCGAGGAGCAGAAGATCCTCACGACCGCCGTGTACGGCGGCACGTTCGTGACCGTGGACGGGAACTACGACGACGTCAACCGGCTGGCCTCCGAGCTGGCCGGCGAGCACGAGGACTGGGCGTTCGTCAACGTGAACGTGCGCCCGTACTACGCGGAAGGCTCGAAGACCCTTGGCTTCGAGATCGCCGAGCAGCTCGGCTGGCGGCTCCCCGACCAGATCGTGGTCCCCGTCGCGTCCGGCGCCCAGCTGGTCAAGATCGACAAGGGGTTCAGCGAGCTCGCGGAGCTCGGCCTCGTCGAGTCCAGGCCGTGGAAGGTGTTCGGCGCGCAGGCGACCGGGTGCTCACCCGTGTCCGAGGCGTTCGCCAAGGGCTGGGACGTGGTGCGGCCGGTGAAGCCGGACACGATCGCGAAGTCGCTGGCGATCGGCAACCCGGCGGACGGCCCTTACGTGCTTGACGTGGTGCGCAGGACCGGCGGCGCGATGGCCGACGTCTCCGACGCCGAGGTCGTGGACTCGATGCAGCTGCTCGCCCGGGCTCAGGGCGTCTTCGGTGAGACCGCGGGCGGGGTCACGGTCGGCGTGCTGCGCAAGCTCCTCGCCGCCGGCCAGCTCGACCCGGACGCGGAAACGGTGATCATCAACTCCGGCGACGGCCTCAAGACCCTCTCCGCGGTGGCCTCGGCGGTGACGGTTCCGCACGCGATCAAGCCCACCCTCGAAGCCTTCCAGGCCCAATACTGACAACGTCCTGACGCAGCGAGGGCATTCGTGTATGTGGCGTCATTACGGCCACGCACTTGGTATGGTCGTTTCTGGTCGCTGTCGGCAAGGCAAAGCGCGCGTGAGAGCGTGCGTTGGCATGTCTCGTCGAGCCGCGGTCAACGGGTTCCGCGGTTGCAAGGGCGGGGCTCGAAGCCCGAGCAACAGTTAGGGAGTTGTTTGGAATGGCTCAGGGCACCGTCAAGTGGTTCAACCCGGACAAGGGCTACGGCTTTATCGCCGTCGACGGTGGCAAGGACGTCTTCGTCCATTTCTCCGCGATCCAGGCGGACGGGTACCGCAGCCTCGAAGAGGGCCAGCGGGTCGAGTTCGAGATCACGCAGAGCGACCGGGGACAGCAGGCCGAGAGGGTTGTCATCGTCTCCTAGGATCTGCCTCAGATCGAAATCCTGGATCAGCCGGGTTACGTCGGTGTGATCGGCCAGGCCCCCTTGGGGCCAGGCCGATCCGTTGTTATGCCCCTGCTACTCTTTCGGCGTGAATCCGCTTGGCATCGAAGGTGCCTGGGTGTACGCGCCCCAGGTGCATAGCGACGACAGGGGCAGTTTCGCCGAGGCGTTCCGCGGCGCGGAGTTCGCCGCCGACCTTGGCTACCGGCTGGACATCGCGCAGGTCAACTGCTCGGTCTCCAGGCGCGGGGTGATTAGGGGGATTCATTACGCCGACGTGCCGCCCGGGCAGGCCAAGTACGTGACCTGCGTGTCCGGGGCAATTCTCGACGTCATCGTGGACCTGCGGACCGACTCGCCGTCCTTCGGGAAGTGGGAGGCGGTCCGGCTCGATGCGGACACGCGCCGTGCGGTGTTCCTCGCCGAGGGCCTCGGGCACGCCTTCATGGCCCTCACCGACGGCGCCACCGCGATGTACCTGTGCTCCACGCCGTACGCACCGGGACGCGAGCACGGCATCCACCCGCTCGACCCGACGGTCGGGATCGCCTGGCCGACGGATGAGGGCGTGGCGCCGGTGCTGTCCGAGAAGGACGCCGCCGCGCCGCCGCTTGAGGAGGCGCGACGGGCCGGGCTACTCCCGCGCTACGAAGACTGCATCGCGTACCAGGACGGGCTCCGCGCCGGTCGCTAGCCGACGGTCAGCAGGGCGACCGTGATCCCGTTCTCCTGCCACATCGTCTGCGTCTGGTAACCCATGGTCTGGAGGAGGTACTCCTCGTTCAAGGGGAGCGCCGAGAACGGGTCGGGGGCCAGATGGTCGACGAAGACCACCCATAGCCGCGGCGTTCCCGTGATACAGGCCGACGGGTCAATGCACTCGACGGGCTGGAGGCTGTTCGCCTGGACCTGCGTCTGCGCCTGGAAGACCGGCGTGGGTGCGGACTTACCCAGATAGTAGGCGATGCTGGTGTCGACCTGGTAGTGGTTCAGGTCGCTGACCTGGTAGACGATGCCGTCTCCCGGGCGCGCGTTCGCCTTGACGACGGCCGCGGCCGCCTGGTAATCCGCCGGCAGCCCGTTCGACGGCATCTCCGGGTAGGCCCACAGGTTGTGGGCCTCGTTCTGCCGGACCGACAGCTGGTCGTGAATGCTGACCAGGCCCACCAGGACGACGAGAACGGCCGCCACGGCGAAGCGGGGCGAAACGAAGCCGCCGAGCCGCGGCAGCCGCGTGCTGCGCTTAGCGCGCTCGGCGAGGAAGGAGATGCAGAGTCCCGCCCCGATCGACCAGCCCGTGATGGTGAACAGCATGTACCGGAAGGTCCAGTACGAGGTCGGGCCGCGGGAGATGATCCAGACCGCCACGACCGGGACGATCGCCAATGCGAGGGCGTACAAGGCGACGGACCGGCGGCGCGCATCGGGGGCCGTCACCAGGGACGCCACCGCGAGCAGCATGACTACGACGGCGACGGGCACGGAGGCGAACAGTTCCTGCCAGAGGCCGCCGCTGATGCCGAAGAGCTCGGCGACGTGCGGCGTGGCTACCCCGCCGATCTGCCATCCCTGCTGCGTGTGCCCCTCGATCACCAGCGGCGAGACGAGGATGCCGCCGACGATCACGGCTGCGATGAACCGCTTCACGAGCAGCAGCGGCGAGCCTTCCGGCGCGAGCCGGCCGCCGGGCAGCGCCTTGCCGCTTTCCGGGGTGCCGTCCCCGCCGACGCGCACCGTGCGCTGGCTGAAGTCCCACAGAACGATGATCAGGTGCCCCGCGACGACGCACACCGCGACGAGGTTGCTCGCGCCCGCGGCCGCGAGCACCACCGCGTAGATGGCCCACCGGGACCAGCGCGGCCGCTCCATGGCGCGCAGGAACATAAGCGTGGCCAGCGCGGCGAAGAACGTCGCGAACGCGTAGGGCCTGGCCTCCTGCGCGTAGCGGGACACGCTCGGGACCACGGCGAAGATCAGCCCGCTGGCGAGACCGGCGGCGCCACCGGCAAGCCGCCGCCCGATGAGCGCGACCACCGCGGCGGCGCCGGCCATCGCGATGACCGACGGCACACGCATGGCCGTAGCGGAATCACCGAAGACCGCCATCCACACGTGCAGCCCGAAGTAGTAGATGCCGAGCACCGCGTCGATGTTGTGCAGCATGGCCCACAGCTGCGGCATGCTGCGGCTCGCGGCCGACCAGCTCGCGAGCTCGTCGCGCCACAGCTGCGGAACGCCGATCTCAAACAGCCCGAGCGCGGCGGTCGCCACGGCGGGCGCGGCCCAGGTCAGGTACGCCATGGCGGGGCGGCGCGTGGTCGCCTGCTCAGGCGCGGCCACGTCTGACGCAGGGCGGGCGGTTATCGGGTTCACGTCGGTCAGACCCTACTGCACGGAATCTGGACGGTCCACCACAGGTGGCTGTATTCGTAGTCGGCCGTGCCGGGCTTCATGCACGTGTGCGTGGCGGCTGCGACGACGGCGGTCCATGGCGGGCTCTCCGAACGGGTATTGACGACGCGGAAGTTGAATCCGATAACGACAGCCAAAAGCAGGGCGAACACGGTGACCGGCGTCCACGCCGCGGCGACGGGCCCGAGCCCGCGCGGCGCGGCGGTTCCTGGTGCGGCACCGCTGGGCACCGCGCCGGGCTCGGCCGCCGGGGACGCATCGCCTGCCACGCCGCGCGGGCGCAGCATAGCGACGATCGCCACGTACAGGAGCAGCGCGGGTGCGACAACATACCGCGGCTGCACCACGGCGCTGTTGTCGACGATCTCGCCGACGAACAGCCCGGCGCTGAACACCAGGGCGGTAACCGCGAGCGGCCAGTGCGGCGCGGTCAGCCGCCCGAGCGCGATCGCGACAACTGCCACCACGATAGCGCACGCGCCCCAGATGAGGGCCTCATGTACAGCCATATCGGGAATGCTCAGCGGGACCGGGGAACCCCGGTAGTTGGTGCCGGGGCCGCCAAGGGCCTGTTCGCCGAAGATCGCTCGCGGCACGACCCTGGTCACGTAGTTACCCAGGATCCACAGGGGGCTGGTGTACAGGTTCGTCGACCGGGTACTCGCTCCGCGCCACTGCAACGACCACTGCGTCAGCAGGCCCGCCGCCCAGCACACGGCGATGGCGATCGAGGTCTTCGACCGGTCGGCTATCAGCCGCGCCGCCACCAGGGGCGCGAAGAAGACCGGCAGGATGCTCGACAGGGTGGCGCCCAGCATGACGACCGGCGCGCACACCTGGCCCGCCCGCGTCACCGGCCGCCAGAGCAGCAGCCAGAAGAGCCCGTAAAGCATGGTGAACTGGACGGTGGCCTGGTCGTTGTTCACCTGCGTGTAGCCGAGGGGCACGACGCACACGGGCGCGGCGACGAGCAGGCGGAGCCAGGGGCTGCGCAGGTACGGGCCGCTCGCGATGTAGGCGATCAGGCCGAACAGCGCGTACTCCGCGGCGGCGGCGGCCGACATGATCCCCGGCGCCCAGGTGATCGGGAATGCCACCGCGGCGGCGGTGATCGCCCGCGGCACGACGAGGTAGTAGCCGTTCACCTGCGTAGTGATGGTCGTCAGCACCGAATGGTGGAGCGCGTCCTGCAGGAAGTTGCCAGCGTCCTCGATCCAGGTCGAGTTCAGCGCGCCGGGTCCGGAGGTACGCGTCAGGCTCACGGCCGCGCCCGCGACGACGAACAGGACGCCGGCCAGGGCGTGCCGCCATGTCAGGCGCCCGCCGTCGGACCGCGGAAACAAGTGCGAGCGGAGCCATTCGGGCAGGCCGGAGAGCCGTGACAGGCGGCCGCCGCCC
>JAWWPV010000743.1:0-3711 GCA_033854775.1 Trebonia sp. | reverse complement strand
CGAAATGCTGCGGGTGGAATACACGTCAGTCCTTGCTCGCGTCGGCAGCTATCGGGAACGTGCTAACGGGCCTCTCGACCTCTGCTACTTCCGGCAACTTGAGCGGCTTGCGTGCCCGCCGTTGCTGAATGCGGTGCCGGAAAGCCTCCGCGGCAATGACCTTGAGGATCCGCCAGCCATCGAAGACGACGCGCAGGTTGCTCACCCCGTGGATGCGCCGGAACTCGTAGCTCGGCACTTCCTGGACGCGCAGACCCGCTTTGGCGACGCGGATATTCATCATCGTCTCGATCTCGAACCCGATGCAATCGAGTCCAAGGGCAGGCAAATGCCGGGCCCAGAACGCGTTATAGCCGTAACACAGGTCGGTGTACCGGGTGCGGAAGGCCAGGTTCACCATGGCGCACAGGATCCAGTTGCCCAGCCGGCGGGGCAGGTTGATGTCGTCGCTGCCGCCACTGCTGGCGAAGCGTGATCCCTTGGCGTAGTCGGCCCCGGCGACGAGGGCGGCAACGAAACGGACGATCTCGGCACCGTCGGTCGAGCCATCGCCGTCGATCATCACGATAATGTCGCCTGAGCAGGCGTCGAACCCGGCCAGCAGGGCGTCGCCCTTGCCCTTCCCGGTTTGGTTGACGATTTTGACATCGGGGCGGCACCGGCGCGCGACGGCCAGGGTGTCGTCTACCGATCGCCCGTCGACGAGGACTACTTCGTCGACCCAGGCGGGCACCGTGCGGAAGACGATCGGCAGATTCCGGGCTTCGTTCTTGACCGGTATGACGACGCTTACGGTCGGGGCAATGGCGAATGCCGCGCCCACCGGCCGGTATCGGCCCCGGCTGGGCCGCGGTCGTTGATGTTCGACACCATTAACGACGCCGGAGAGTTCTGCGGCAGGCTTTCCATTTGCGACAGCTGAGTCGCCCTCCGGGAACATGGCAATACCCATATTCGTTGGTCCCCCCCACCATGCGGCCGTCATGTTCGGCGGCAGAAACGTGCGCGTCCCCTAACCCTTAACCGCTTGCACGCAAGTGCTTACTTTCAGTTACAACCAATGAGGTACACATACTGCCCCTGGAAGCAATCGCCGTCCCGAACCCCGTTGTCCCCGGTGATAACGCACATAGGGAGTTCTCGCTTTCGGTCCAGCTGCGACACGCTTGTCAGAGTGCCGTATACCGCCTACCGCTGGATCATCTGTATGGGTGAGATTCCGGCGTAATTGAGGGAGGCAGGGGATGAATGGAGCCCCGCGAGAGCTAGTTACCGGGGGGTTAGGATTCTCTGTCCCGGACTCTGTCCAGGATGGGCCGGACGGGGCCGGACTGGGCCGGGCCTCAGGCGTTGTCGCGGACGCTGGAGGGCTTCCCCGCCACGGCATCGGCCCCCCGGGCCCGTGGCTCGATAGCCACGTCCGGCGCGAGGCCGTGCTGGCCGCCGGCGGCCCGATCCCGCTCCACCGCAGAGTCCGCATCCGTCATGGCCGGCGCAGGCCCGGCCGCGGAGTCCTCTTCCGTCACGGGCGGCGCAAGCCCGGCCGCGGAGTCCGCTTCGGTCATGGGCGGCGCAGGCTCGGCGGCCTGGGCTGCGGTGCGTTCCTCGCCGGCCACCACCCAATAGTCAGCCAGCGTCATCCGCACAGTCCGGGCTCGCTCGGCGATCTTGGTTGTGCCCTCGGCAACCTTGGTGGTAATGAGACCCATGCGCCGCGGGAGCAGGCACGCTCCACTGATCAGCGCGACTGCCACCAGACCCCCGCGGGGGGACCAGATCCCAGCCGCCAGCATGATCATCGCGATGAAAGTGATTACTGCGATCGCTGTGACGTATGCGATGACCAGGCGCGCGAATACATCGAACCCGCGGAGCAGCCCGGCGATAGCCGCGGCCGGCGCCACGGCGATGAAGACGAGCACTAGCACCGTCACCAGCAGCGACCTCGCCCCAGCCAGATCCGCCAGCACCCCCGCGGCGCCTGCCCCCACGGCGGCGCGCACGGACCAGCTAGCTAGCCTGGCGTACTTCGGTGTCATCCGGCGCCCGCGGTCCTCACTTAGGGTGATGGAGGGTACACCAGTCACGATACCGCCGCCTGGGGGTAGCACAATTCGGTGGCTATGTGCCTGTGCCGCCGTGAACCCCCGGAGCGCCACCGGACTAGCCCGCCCGTATACGCTGCAGGGTCGGCGACCGCCGCCGCGACTGAATGCCAGGATGGAAGGGTCATCCTGGGGCGCGGGTGGCCGGACCGGGGCAAACCGGCCGCCAGGTGAGGGGCCCACGTGCGTGGCTGGACAAGCTGAGACGGGTACGGCATGAAACAGAAGCGTCACCCTGGCGTATGCCGATGCGGTCATGACCACGAGGCACACGATCACTACCGCCCGGGTAATGAGTGCGCTCTCTGCGATTGCACGCGCTGGAGTCCGCCGCACGGGCTGTGGGGCCTGCTCCGGCCGGGGCCCCGGAAACCTGCCGCGTTACCGGGGTCAGGACCGGCCGCCCGGGTGCCAAGTCGGTCGCCAGCGGCGGCCACAGCGCCGCGTCCTGCAGGATCAGCCAGAACCGTTTGAGCGGAAAATGGCAGGAGGCGGACGGCGGCTGACGCGCCGCCGCGGCCGCCGCGATGCCAGGGCCCTGGCGGAATACCGGTCCAGCGGCTACAAATCAGTCATGACCGCTGAAGCCGGCCGGGGGACGTCTTGACCGCTGGGCCGTCCGAGCCGGACGGGGAGGCGCCTACCGCAGCCGACGGGCCGCGGCGGATCGTCGTGGCCGGGGACTGGCACGGCAACGAGGAGTGGGCGGTCAGCGTCATCCGCCGCGTCCCGACTCTGCTGGCGCGACAAAGCCAGCGGCTCGTCCTGCACCTCGGGGACTTCGGCATCTGGCCGGACAAGGCCGGGCTGGTCTATCTGGACCGGGTGAGCAAGGCCCTGGCGGAGGTGGACGCCGAACTGTGGTTCGTGGACGGCAACCACGAGGACTTCTCCCGGCTCGACCAGCTGGATCGCAAGCCCGGGCCGGACGGGCGCGTGATGGTGGCTCCGCGGATCATGCACCTGCCGCGCGGCTACCGCTGGAACTGGCACGGCCTCACCTGGCTCGCCTGCGGGGGCGGGGTGAGCCTGGACCGGGCGGTCCGCACCGAGGGCGTGGACTGGTGGCCCCAGGAGGAGATCACCACTGAGCAGGAGATTGCCGTCTCCGCCAGCGGTCATGCCGACGTGATGGTCTGCCATGACTGCCCGTCCGGCGTCGCCCACACCTTCGCCCACCCGCCTGCCGAGTGGGCACCGGAGGACCTGGCCCGTAATGACGCCCACCGCCGGCGCCTGCAGCGCATCGTGGACGCGGTCATGCCCGCCTACCTGATGCACGGCCACCTGCACCGGGCCTACCAGCGCACGTGCGACTTCGGTTATGGGCCGGTGCAGGTGACAGGACTGGACGCGGACAACCGGCTGCGGAACTTCGCGGCCCTGGACGTGGCCACGATGCACTGGGACGTGCGCCCCAGCTGGTTCAGCCGCTTCCGCCGCGGCCCCGTCGTCGGCTGAGTCGGGGCCTACTCCTCATGCCGAGATCCATCTGATATCAGGATTCTGTGCACCCAGAGCGACAGTTACGCGTCTCTCTGTTAGAAAGTGGTGCACGGCTGGGGGGGAAGCCTCGCCGGGCCAAACGACCGACCCCGCTAAGATC
>JAWWPV010000742.1:0-3895 GCA_033854775.1 Trebonia sp. | reverse complement strand
GCGGCATCATTTCGACGCCTTCAAGCTCGCGGATCTCTACGGCTCTGAGGCCGCCACCGAACTGGGGGACATCAGGTACGCAGTGGAACTCGTCTCCGGCGCCGGCGCCTGGACGCACCGCCCGCCCGCGCGGCGGCCAGGGAAACGCTGGGCCCCGAGGCGTGCGCGGCGGTCTACGAGTCAGCGCTGGCCAGCACCTACGAGTCAGCCGTCGCCCTCGCCCGCGAGCTTCTCCCCGCCGCCTAGCCCTCGGTCACGTGCGGCGGCGGTAGGCGGCGACGGCGAGCGGGGCGAAGACCACGAAGATGCCGGTCGCCCACAGCAGCGAGCGCTCCACGGCGGTGGCGGCGGGGCCGCCGGTGAGCAGGGCGCGCTCCGCGTCGGTCAGGTAGGTGACCGGGTTGACCTTGACGAAGGCCTGCAGCCAGCCCGGCATCGATTTCGTCGGCGTGAGGATATTGCTGCCGAAGACCAGCGGGAACATGAACAGGAAGCCCCACAGCTGCACGCCCTGCGCGGACTTCACGAGCACGCCGAGCATGGCCGACAGCCAGCACATCGCGAAGGCGAACGCCATCAGCAGCAGGCAGCCCATGACGGCGGCCAGCACGCTCGTCTGCACACGGAACCCGAGGACGTACCCGAAGCCGAGCGTCACCAGGATCGAGATCAGGTACCGGACGAGGTCACCGAGGATCGCGCCTGCCAGCGGTGCCCAGCGGACGATCGGCAGCGCCCGGAACCGGTCGAAGACCCCGGTGCTGATGTCCTGGCTGAGCATCATGCCGGTGCCGAGCGTGGCGAAGACGACGGACAGGACCAGGATGCCCGGCAGCGACTGCTGCAGGTACTCGTGCGTGCCGCCGGCGATCGCGCCGCCGAACACGTACGTGAACAGGACCAGGTACATGATCGGCTGGAGCCACAGCCCGAAGAGGTCCTCCGGGTTGGTCTTGATCTTGAGCACGGAACGCCAGGCGAGCGTGAAGGAGCTCGCCACCGCGGTCGCCGGGCTTGGCCGGCGCGCCAGGGCGGGGACGGGGGCGGGGGCCGGAAGCGTGGCCGTCGTCATCGGGAGCTCCTGTCAAGTTCGCGGGCGGCCGACGCGGCCGCTCCGGCTTTTCCCGCTTCCGCTGCTGTTCCTTCTTCGGCACGGTGACCGGTGAGGGCGAGGAACACCTCGTCGAGGCTCGCCCGGCGCAGCGCGAACTCGGCGAGCTCGATCGACCGGTCCTCGAACGCGCGGATGACTTCCGGCAGCGCCCTGCCGCCCTCGACCTGAACGCTGACCTGGCCGGACTCAACGCCGATGGTCGGCGTCGCGGCGAGCAGCAGCTCAAGCAGCTCCGCGACCGCGCTCAGGTCGGCCCGGCGGGCGGGGGTCACCTCGAGGACCTGACGCCCGGCGCTGGCCTTGAGCTCGTCCGGCGTCCCCGTCGCGATGACCGCGCCGTGGTCGATGACCGCGATGTCGTGCGCGAGCTGGTCGGCTTCCTCCAGGTACTGCGTGGTGAGCAGCACCGTGGTGCCGTCCGCGACGAGCTGGCGGATCATGCCCCAGACCTCGTTGCGGCTGTGCGGGTCGAGCCCGGTGGTCGGCTCGTCGAGGTACAGCACGCGTGGCCGGCCGACGAGGCTGGCGGCCAGGTCGAGACGGCGGCGCATGCCACCGGAGTAGGTCTTGGCCGCCCGCCCGGCGGCATCGGTGAGCTCGAACCTCATCAGCAGCTCGGCCGCGCGGGCGCGGGCGTCCTGGCGGCTGAGCCCGAGCAGCCGCCCGATCATGATCAGGTTGTTGGTGCCCGACAGGCCCTCGTCGACGGACGCGTACTGGCCGGTCAGCCCGATGAGCTGGCGGACCTGGTGCGCGTCGCGCACGACGTCGTAGCCGCAGACGGTCGCCGACCCGGCGTCGGGCCGCAGCAGCGTAGCGAGGATGCGGACCGCGGTGGTCTTGCCGGCGCCGTTCGGCCCGAGGAGTCCGAGCACGCTGCCGGCCCGCGCGGTCAGGTCCACCCCGGCCAGCGCCGTGGTCTTGCCGAACCGCTTGACCAGGCCGCGGGTCTCGATGGCGTAAGTAACGTCTTCCATGCCACCCATGCTGGGGTATGTCACTGTCAGCGCCCGCACGGTTTACTGTCAGCCCAGCGTGCTTCGCTGTCAGGCTCCGCCCGGCCGCTGTCGGCGCGCGCACGGGTGACCTTCGACCCGGCGCCGTCCGGATGCGTCTAGTATTCACGAAGATTTACGCACACGTTTGCACGGGGGCGGTGCTATGAGCGACTTCGATATGACCTGGGCAAAGATGGACCCCGATCATGTTCCGCCGGAGATCGACACCACGCGGCCGAGCGTCGCGCGGGTGTACGACGCGATCCTCGGCGGCAAGGACAACTTCGCCGTCGATCGCGCGGTGGCCGCCGCGGCGGTCAAGACGATGGGCGACGACGGCAACGGCGCGCGCCTCAACCGCGCCGCCCTCGGCCGCGCCGTCAGGTACATGATCGGCCAGGGCGTCACCCAGTTCCTCGACCTCGGGTCCGGCCTGCCCACGGTACAGAACACGCACCAGATCGCCCAGACGATCAACCCCGCGTCCCGCGTCGTGTACGTGGACAACGACCCGAGCGTGTACCTGCACGGCCAGGCGCTGCTCGCCGATGACGCCTCGACGACCGTCGTGCTCGCCGACATCACGACGCCGGACAAGCTGCTCGCGATGGAGGAGGTCCGTGGCTTCCTCGACTTCGAGAAGCCGGTCGGCCTGATCCTCAACGCGGTCATCCACCACGTGCTCGACGAGGAGGACCCGTACGGGATCGTCGACCGCTACAAGCAGGCGGTCGTTCCCGGCAGCTACCTCCAGCTGACGCACTTCTGCGACGAGTCGCCCGAGGCCCGGGCGAACGCCGCGGTGCTCAAGCGGAGCCTCGGCCGGGGCCAGGTGCGCAGCCGTGAGGAGATCACCAGGTTCTTCGGCGGCCTCGACCTGGTCCCGCCGGGCGTCGTCTTCCTGCCCTGGTGGCAGCCCGACACCCTGCCGAACGCGTCGGAGCCTGGCAGCATGCTCATGCTCTGCGGCGTCGCCCGCAAGCCTTAGCGCGGGAGTTAAGTATTCGCGGGCAGGGCGGTGCCCGCGCCACGGCGGCGGACGTGCACCAGGTCGGGACCCGCGAGCGCGGCGGCCAGCTCGCCCGGAGCCTCTTCCGCGCCCTCGACCGTGAAGCCTGCGTCAGCGATCATGGCCAGGTCGGCCGCGCCGGGCTGGCCCTCGCTCGTCAGGTAGTCGCCGAGGAAGATCGAGTTCACGATGTGCAGCGCCAGGGGCTGCAGGGTGCGCAGGTGGATCTCGCGGCCGCCGGCCAGCCGGACCTCGGCGTCCGGGTTGACGAAGCGGACCATCGCCAGGATGCGCAGGCAGCGCTGCGGCGTCAGGTCCCAGCGGCCCTCGAGCGGCGTCCCGTCGAAGGGGATCAGGAAGTTGACAGGGACCGAGTCCGGGCTCAACGCCCGCAGCGCGAACGCGACGTCGACCAGGTCGTCGTCGCTCTCGCCCAGGCCGGCGATCAGGCCAGAGCACGGGGACAGGCCGGCCGACTTCGCCGACTCGACGGTCGACACCCTCATCGCGTACTCGTGCGTGGTGCAGATGTCGGCGTAGTGGCCGCCCGACGTGTTCAGGTTGTGGTTGTAGGCCGTGGTGCCCGCCGCGGCGAGGCGCTCCGCCTGGCCGCCGGACAGCAGGCCGAGGCAGGCGCAGACCTCGACGTCGGGGTTACGCTCCTTGAACGCGGCGATCGTGCCCGCGACCCGGTCGATGTCCTTATCCGTGGGACCGCGGCCGCTGGCCACCAGGCAGACGCGCCGCGCGCCGCCGGCCACGCCGGCCTCGGCG